>DIYG01000150.1 GCA_002428935.1 Halieaceae bacterium UBA6060 | reverse complement strand
ATTACCGGCGCCCGAGGCCCGTGCAACTTCGCCCGTGGTGCCCATGCGCAGGAAGCTGAACCCCCAGTACAGAAATGACATGACGGCCCCGCCGATAGCCACGGCAGCCAGGTGGTGGGAGTTGTCTAAATGCCCCAGCAAGGCCGCATCGACCAGGCCCAGGAGGGGGATGGAAATGTTGGCGGCGATGGCGGGCCAGGCGATTGCCCATATCTTGGCATCCAGGGCCCTAACCGTCACAATATCTTGGGTCCTGGGCACCATGGCGTAAAATTGCTCCTTGTCTTGATCAAAGCGCTTGCAAATCAGCGTGTTAGTAGGTTTATCGAGACTCTTCCGCTATAATCGCGCCGGCTCAGGGGGGCGACGAAAGTCGCAAGTGCATGTCATCTGGCCGCAAGCGGGTCTTGGTCAACGCAGCGAAATGCTAACAGTTTGACGAGACGGGCTCTGCGCTTGCAGGTTAGCCAGGCAAGGGACATCAGAGCCAGGCAGAATCTTGGCACGAATGATCGGGTTTCCGTGGCTTAGGTGCCAAAGCGAGGTCTGCGGGCCTACAGGCAAAGGCCTCGAAGACGCTCGCTTGCGTTAAGCTCAACCTACGGGTCTTGGTACCCACCTAGGTACTTACGCCGGCGCAACACACCCCCCATGCTGTAGACACCGAGAGGCGCTGGGAAACGGCGGTTCGCGATGTCGACGAGCACTACTATTGAAGTGTTTCCGCGTGTTATAGCGCTGGACGCAGATCGCATCGCCCCTCGGGCCTGCGGCGACAGAATTGGTAAAGGCACAGGGGCGGATATGAAGCCGCACTGTCACTAGGGAGACCCGCTAATGCTGGGAAGTTTGAGTTCAACGCTGGGCTTAATGCGAAAGAAAGGTGCATGGGCCACGGGTGCCGTGTTAACGACGGCAGCCAGTATCGCGCAGGCGGCCGGTGACGCGGCGGAGAGAAGCTCCGTCAATATGCCGGTAGGTGTTACGGACGTCGGTTCATCCATCTACAGCCTGCACATGCTGATCTTCTGGATCTGCGTGGTGATCGGTGTAGGCGTGTTTGGCGTGATGTTTTACTCCATCTACTACCACCGCAAATCCCGGGGTGTGGTGCCAGCACAGTTTCACGAGAGCACCAAGGTCGAGATCGCCTGGACCGTGGTTCCTTTTCTGATTCTTATCGGAATGGCAGTCCCGGCAACGTCCACCCTTCTTGAGATCTACGACTTCGAAGATGCCGAGATGGACATCTTGGTCACCGGTTACCAGTGGAAGTGGAAGTACGAGTACTTGCAGGAAGACGGCGAGAACGTCAGCTTCTTCAGCAACCTGGCAACGAGCCAGTCAGAGATCTACAACTCCGCAGACAAGAACGACAACTACCTGCTGGAAGTCGATGAGCCCATCGTCATTCCCGTTAACACCAAGGTACGTTTTCTGGTCACCGCCAACGACGTGATCCACGCTTTCTGGGTGCCGGAGCTGGCGGTCAAGAAAGACGCTATCCCCGGTTTTATCAATGAGACTTGGACCCTGGCGAAAGAAGAAGGCATTTACCGCGGTCAGTGCGCTGAGCTGTGCGGCAAGGACCATGGCTTTATGCCTATCGTGGTCAAGGTGGTCAGTGAGGCCGAGTACGCCGAATGGCTGGCGGACAAGCAGGCGGACGCCGCACAGATCCGCGAGCTGATGGCCCAGACCTTTACCATGGATGAGCTTATGGCTCGGGGTAAAGACGTGTACCAGAAGAACTGCCTGGCCTGCCACGGCGCAGGCGGTGAAGGTGGCGTGGGCACGGCGATCGCCGGCTCCGCTATTGTCCAGGGCGAAGTGGGTGGACACCTTGAGGTGGGCGTTAACGGCGTCCCCGGCTCCGCCATGCAGGCCTTTGGCGGCATCCTGAACGACGTCGATCTGGCGGCGGTCATTACCTATCAACGAAACGCGTTTGGCAACAACATGGGTGACATGGTGCAGCCCATCGACGTGTTCAACTACAAGAAGGGTTGAGGAGACAGACGATGGCACACGGACCCGCTAAAGGCATCAGCCGCTGGCTGTTTACCACCAACCACAAAGACATCGGCACGATGTATCTGTGGTTCTCCTTCGCTATGTTCATTCTCGGTGGCGCTTTCGCGATGATTATTCGTGCGGAGCTCTTCCAGCCGGGCATGCAGCTGGTGGAACCCGCGTTCTTTAATCAGATGACCACCCTGCACGGTCTGGTCATGGTGTTTGGCGCGATCATGCCCTCCTTCGTGGGGCTGGCGAACTGGTTGATCCCCATGATGATCGGCGCGCCCGATATGGCCCTGCCACGCATGAACAACTGGAGCTTCTGGATTCTGCCTCCGGCGTTCCTGCTCCTGGCTTCCACCCTGTTCATGGAAGGCGGCGCTCCGGCCTTTGGTTGGACCTTCTATGCGCCCTTGTCCACCACCTATGCGGCACCTTCGGTGACGTTCTTTATCTTCGCGATCCACATTCTCGGTCTGTCCTCCATCATGGGCTCCATCAACATCATCGCCACGGTGATGAACATGCGCGCTCCTGGCATGACCTATATGAAAATGCCTCTGTTTGTGTGGACCTGGCTCATCACGGCCTTCCTTCTCGTCGCAGTGATGCCGGTTCTTGCCGGGGCGGTCACCATGATGCTCATGGATGTGCACTTCGGTACGAGCTTCTTCTCGGCCGCCGGCGGCGGTGACCCGGTACTGTTCCAGCACATTTTCTGGTTCTTCGGGCACCCCGAGGTATACATCATTATTCTGCCGGCCTTCGGTGTGGTCTCCCAGATCATCCCGGCCTTCAGCCGTAAGCCGCTCTTTGGCTACGACTCCATGGTCTACGCCACGGCGGCGATTGCCTTCCTGTCCTTCATCGTATGGGCGCACCACATGTACACGGTGGGTATGCCCGTGGCCGGTGAGTTGTTCTTTATGTACGCCACCATGCTCATCGCTGTACCGACGGGCGTAAAGGTCTTTAACTGGATCACCACCATGTGGCGCGGTGCTCTGAGCTTTGAAACCCCCATGCTGTTCTGCATCGGCTTCCTGGTGTTGTTCACCATCGGTGGCTTCACAGGTCTGATGCTGTCCATCGCACCGGCGGACTTCCAGTACCACGACAGCTACTTCGTGGTAGCCCACTTCCACTACGTGATGGTGGCTGGTGCCGTGTTCTCCATGACGGCGGCGGTGTACTACTGGCTGCCCAAGTGGACCGGCAAGATGTACAACGAGACCATGGGCAAGACCCACTTCTGGATCTCCTTCATCGGCTTCAACGTCACCTTCTTCCCCCAGCACTTTGTGGGTCTGGCTGGTATGCCCCGTCGGATTCCCGATTACGCGCTGCAGTTCGCGGACTTCAACATGATGTCCTCGGTGGGTGCGTTCATTTACGGTGCCTCGCAGATTCTGTTCCTGTACAACGTGATTGCGACCATCGTGGCTGGCAAGCCGGTGTCTGATGACAAGGTCTGGGACGGTGCGGAAGGTCTTGAGTGGACCGTTGCCACCCCGGCGCCCTACCACACCTTTGAGACGCCGCCGACGCTCGATCCGGCCCACGCGCACTCTTAAGCTTTGCTGCGGTTAAAGCGAGACGAAGCATGCTGCGGCTGAGCGCCAATCCCGCTGTCGATACGGCCACCAAATTGGTGGTCGTAGCCGTCGCCATGTTTGCCTTTGTGTTTGTGGTTATGGTGCCGCTGTACAATGTCCTCTGCGACGCCCTGGGCATTAACGGCAAGACCTCGGGGCAGGCTTACACGGCGGTGCAGGCGGGGGTGGATGAAAACCGCGAGGTGACCATCCAATTCGTAGCGACCAACAATGCCGGTATGCCCTGGGAGTTTCGCCCGGAGAAAACCATGATGACGGTGAATCCTGGGGCGTCCAACGACACGGTCTTTTTGGCCCGCAATCCGCTGCCCCAGGCCATGGTTGCTCAGGCGATTCCCAGCGTTTCGCCATCGCGAGCGGCGGAGTATTTCCACAAGACCGAGTGTTTCTGTTTTAACCAGCAGCCACTCGATGGGCGCAGTTCGGCGGAAATGCCGCTGCAGTTTATTATTGATAGGGAACTGCCGAAGGATATTTCGACGATCACCCTGTCGTACACCCTTTTCGATGTGACGGAGATGGCGCAGGGCGCCGTTGCCGCAAGGTAGCTGTTTCCCAGGACATAGGGATGTAGCTATGAGCGTCGAGCGCCGCGGGTCAGGGGGACCGGCGGTTTAATTGGAGAGAAGACCCAATGACAACGCAAGCCTCAACCGAGTACGAGAAGTACTACGTACCAGAGAGCAGCCCGCTGGCTGTTATGGCCACCATCGGTCTGGTGCTGAGTATTTTTGGCGCTGCCAGCTTTATGAACGATCTCACCTTCGGCGAACCCGGGGAGGCATCACCGACAATTCTGTACTGCGGATTGTTTGTATTTGCCGCCACCCTGTTCGTTTGGTTTCGCACGACGGTCCGGGAAAACCTCGCCGGTATGGCCAGCGGCCAGCTTAAGAAATCCTATGTGCTGGGCATGTTCTGGTTCATTTTCTCCGAGGTAATGTTCTTTGCCGCTTTCTTTGGCGCGTTGTTCTACGTCCGCAATCTGGCTGGCCCCTGGCTGGCGGCAGAGGGTGAAGGTGGTCGTATGAACTTCCTCCTCTGGGAAGGATTCCAGTATTCCTGGCCCATGATGACTACCCCGCAGGAAGCGGTCGGCGGTGCGGGCAGTCAGCTCATCGCTAACAACGGTACCTTTACCAGCGCTGAGACCAGCATGGCTTTCGGCGACGCCCATCACTGGTACGCGTGGCTGCCCATGTGGAACACCCTCGTGCTGCTGTCCTCATCGGTCACGGTACACATGGCCCATACGGGCCTACTGGCCGGTGACAAGAAGAAGTTCAATCTGTGGCTGGCCATTACCGTTGGCCTGGGTGTTTTCTTCCTGTTCCTCCAGGCGGCGGAATACTACGAAGCTTACGCGGCCTTTGGCCTGACCCTGAACTCGGGCATCTACGGTTCCACGTTCTTTATGCTCACGGGCTTCCACGGCTTCCACGTCTTTATGGGCATGACCATGTTGGCGATTCAGCTTTATCGATCCGTGCGCAATGGACACTTCACGGCAGAAGACCACTTCGGCTTTGAAGCATCCAGTTGGTATTGGCACTTTGTCGACGTGGTGTGGGTATTCCTGTTCCTGTTTGTCTACATTCTGTAGCCGGGAATCACTGACTCTCTTTCGCGGCCTGAGCATTCGGGCCGCTGTCCCAGGGGTTGCGATGGCCGAGTTGGCCGGAGGCAACCCCGTACACAATCAGCCCCATTAATCCCAATGCCAGTCCCAGCCGTACTCCCAGGGAGTTAAAGGTGCGACGCTTGGTTTTGTCGCCCTGATCCACCATCAGAAAATAGAAACCGCTGAACAGGCTGGCGACCAGCATCAGCATGAAAGCAACAATAAGGACCTTGAGCACCGCGACAGCCTCTGAGCGGGGAAACCGCGAGTATAGCGGAGGGGCGGCGCGAGCCCAGGGTTCTTCCCTCGCGAATAGCAGGACAATTTGATGACGGCTTTACGGCTGGATCTCGAATGGCGTACGACGGCAACTACAGCGGTACTGTTGCCCGTGCTTCTGATGCTCGGGAGTTGGCAGTTGGATCGCGCGGAAGAAAAGGCGGCCATCGCTGGTCAGAACGCGGAGCGCATGGTGGCACCCGCGGTTGCGCTGGACGGTCTGGCGAAGTTGCCCGCCGAGGACCTCGCCTACCGCCGAGTGAGCTTATCGGGAACCTACCTTTCCGAGGCGGTGATTTTCCTGGACAACCAAATACGCGATGGTCGCTATGGTCATGATGTATTGGGATTGTTCATCGACGATGAGAGTGGACTTGCGGTGTTGCTCAATCGAGGCTGGGTTACCGGAGATCCCGCCCGTCGCAGTTTGCCGGAGATAAGCGTGCCGGGCGACCAGCAGCGCTTGATCGCCAGTGTGTACGTCCCGCCGGGGGAGCCCTACCTTTTGGCCGGCGAGACCTTTGAGGATTTGCCGTGGCCCGTGCTGGTTCAGGAAGCCAACGGCCACGCCCTCCGCGAGGCCATCGAAAAGACCACGGGCTATCGCCTGTTCCCTCGGGAATTGCGCCTGGAAGATGATCAGCCCACGGGCTTTCGTCGGGACTGGCCGGTGGTGAATGTGTCGCCGGAAAAACATCGGGGCTATGCTCTGCAATGGTTTACCATGGCCGCCGCTCTGTTGGTGTTCTTCGTGTTTCGAAGCAGCAACTTACTCGATCTCCTGCGACGTCGAGGCTTGCCGAATCCGAGCGGGAACTCGTTTGTGGACCACAATGGAAAGGAGAAGTAGACGCGTGGAGCGTGCTACCGACAATTCAGCCTCCCTTAAGGAAAGCTCGCCAACGGTGGAAGCGGGCAATGGACGGATGATCCTGCTCCTTATCGCCGGTATTCCCGTGATCATGATTTTGGCGGCGAGCTGGATGTGGTATTTCGTGGTCAACGGACAGATTGACCTGGTTGGCGCCCTGGGCACCGCCAATCGCGGGGAGTTGGTACAGCCACCCCGTCAGGCCATGGAAGCGGGGTGGCGAAATGTCGATGGCAAAGCCCTGGATGTCGCGGAGTTTCGCTCGCCCTTCTGGACCATTGTGGTGCCTCAGGCCTCCGCCGTCTGCGAGGTGGCCTGCGAACGACGGCTTTATGAAACCCGGCAAATACATCAGTCCCTGGGCAAAGAGCTGGGTCGGGTGCAACGAATGTTGGTTACAAACGCCAGTGGCCCACTGACTTTGTCTCTCGACGAGCTCAGCGATGAACGCCCAATGCCCGCTGACTTCGCGACCTATCTGGCCAGGGAGCAACGGGGCATGACCCTGTGGCGTACCACGGCCGAAGCCTTTAGCACGATGTTTCCCGAACTCTCGGACGCGCCTGAGAGTTGGTATCTCATGGACCCGAACGGTTGGGTGATGATGCGTTACGACCCGTCCATTGATTACAAGGATGTGATCTCGGACCTCAAGTTCCTGATCAAGAACTCCAATGGCTGAGTCGGTGAACCCAACAGCGGCGGTAACCGCGGAGCGAGCGAGTTGGCGTGATTACAAGGAGCTGACCAAGCCTGGCGTGGTAGCCCTGATGATTCTCACCTCGGTCATCGGCATGTGCATGGCCGTTCCGGGCTGGGTTCCCCTCGATGCCCTTATTCTCGGAAATCTCGGTATCGCTCTCTGTGCAGGGGCCGCGGCGGCTGTGAATCACGTGGTGGATCAGCGTATCGACCAGAAGATGGCGCGAACCCGCAATCGTCCCCTGGCCAAGGGGCGGGTGAGTAATAACCACGCCATTGCCTTTGCCACAGCCCTGGGGGTCGCGGGCATGGCAATTTTGCTCATTTGGGTCAACGCGCTCACCGCATGGCTGACCCTGGCTTCTCTCGTGGGTTACGCGTTTGTTTACACGCTGTTCCTTAAACGCGCCACGCCACAGAATATTGTTATCGGTGGGCTCGCAGGTGCTGCGCCGCCGCTCCTGGGCTGGACGGCAGTCACCGGCGAGATTCACGGTCACGCCTTGCTTCTGGTGTTGATCATCTTTGCCTGGACACCGCCTCATTTTTGGGCCCTGGCCATCCACCGCCGTGAGGAGTATGCGCTGGTGGATATTCCCATGCTGCCGGTGACCCACGGCGTGCGCTTTACCCAGCTGCATATTCTTCTGTACACGATCATCATGTTTTTGATCACCTTGTTGCCCTTCGCCACGCGCATGAGTAACTGGCTGTACCTTGCGGGCGCGGTTGTGCTCGGTCTGCGATTTTTCTATTGGTCCATAGAGATTCTTCGGGAGAAGAACCCCAAGGCACCGATCTATACCTTCAAGTACTCCATTACCTATCTCATGCTGCTCTTTCTGGTGATGCTTGTGGATCACTACGTATTGCCCTTGCCGCCGCTGCCGGGGTATCCATCGTGAGTGACGAGAGCTCTGGGGTGCGCAATCCGAAGCCGGGTATTCGACGCACGGTTATCGGTGTTCTGATTTTCATGTTGATCGTGGTAGCCGGGTTCGTGCACCGTATTGGTCAGCCCCGGCTTATGTCCGAAGGGGAGTTACAGGCCAACGGCCTTTACCTCATGGACCCACCGCGAGACATGGGTGAATTTGCCCTCACGGATCACCACGGGAATCCATTTACACCCGAAGCACTCCAGGGGCAGTGGACGCTGATGTTTTTCGGCTTTACCTACTGCCCGGATATCTGTCCCACCACCATGGCTTTTCTCGATCGCTTTGTCGCGGAGCTGGAGGGAACGGAAGCTCAGGACACCCAGGTGGTAATGATTTCCGTGGATCCCGCCCGGGATACGGTGGAGCAATTGGCCAGCTACGTGCCCTACTTCAATGAGGATTTCACCGGTGTCACCGGCGAGTTTCTGGATCTGTTTCGTCTCGCTACGGCCCTGAACACACCGTTTCGCAAAGTACCGGGGCAGGGCGAGGACTATCAGGTCGATCACAGCGCCAACGTGGTGCTGATCAATCCGCGGGGCCACTACCATGGATTCTTCAAAGCCCCCCTGGATCTGGCGAAGATGAAAGTGACGTACCGCGCGGCCCGCTATCTGTGGGAGCATTAGCGGTCTGACGTGCCGGGGCCCCTGTGGTGAAGCCAGTTAGGCCATCGGCGACCTAAACAGCGAAAGCCATGGAAACCCCTATGCCTGAATCTGCACCGTTGGTCCTGGTGGATGGTTCCTCCTATCTCTACCGCGCTTACCACGCCCTTCCACCTCTGACGAACTCCAAGGGCGTAGCCACGGGTGCCGTAAAGGGCGTGATCAATATGCTTCGGCGGTTGCAGAAGGATTATCCCAACAGCACCATCGCCGTGGTTTTCGATGCCAAGGGCAAAACCTTTCGCGACGACATCTATCCCGAATACAAAGCTAACCGCCCACCCATGCCCGACGACCTGCGGGAGCAGGTGCAGCCGATTCATGACATCGTCCGGGGCATGGGTCTCCCCCTGCTCTGCGAAACCGGTGTTGAGGCCGATGATGTCATCGGTACCCTCGCCTCCCAGGCCAGTGCCGCCGGGGCAGAGGTTGTGGTCTCCACGGGCGACAAGGACATGGCTCAGCTTGTGAACGACCGAGTCACTCTCGTTAACACCATGAACGACACGGTGATGGATCCCGAAGGGGTGGTTAACAAGTTTGGTATACCGCCGGAGCTGATCATCGATCTTCTGGCGCTCATGGGTGACAAGGTCGACAACATCCCCGGGGTGGCGGGAGTCGGTGAGAAAACCGCCCTGGGTTTGCTCCAGGGCCTCGGGGGGCTGGATACGATTTACGCCTCCCTGGATCAGGTGGCGACCCTGAGTTTTCGCGGTGCGAAAACCATGGCCGCAAAGCTCGAGAAAGAAAAAGATAACGCCTATCTGTCTTATCGACTGGCTACCATCGCCACGGATCTGAAGCTTCCCCAGGCTTTTGATGAGCTGGCCAATGGCGCGCCAGACAACGCGGCCCTTCTGGAGCAGTTCCGCGAACTGGAATTCAAATCCTGGATCGACGAGCTGGAGCAGGGGCCGGACGCGGTCGACGATGAAGTCTCGCCCGTTGACGAAGAAACCCACTACGACACGGTGCTGGACCAGGGGGCTCTCGACAAATGGCTTGCGCGCCTAAAGGCGGCGGAGTTGTTTGCTTTTGACACGGAGACCACCAGCCTCGACTACATGCAGGCGGAAATTGTCGGCGTGTCCTTTGCGGTGGAACGCGGCGAGGCGGCCTATGTGCCCCTGGCGCACAGCTACCCCGGGGCGCCGACGCAACTGGATCGCGATGCGACGTTGGCCGCCCTTAAGCCCATTCTTGAAGACCCGGCGCGGGCCAAGGTCGGGCAGAACCTCAAGTACGACGCCAGCGTGCTGGAGCGCCACGGCATTACCCTGCGCGGCATCGCCTTCGACACCATGCTCGAGTCTTATGTGCTCGATTCCACGGGTTCGCGGCACGACATGGACACCCTCGCCCTCAAGTATCTGGGTCGCAGCACAACCCACTTTGAAGACGTGGCGGGCAAGGGGGCCAAGCAAATCACCTTCGATCAAGTCGGTATCGAGGAAGCTTCCGCCTACGCCGCTGAGGATGCGGAGGTCACCCTGGCGCTCCACGCCACGCTGTGGCCAAAGCTCCAGGCGGAGCGAAGCCTGCAGCGGGTGTTTGACGAGATTGAGTTGCCCTTGGTGCCCGTGCTGTCGCGGATGGAACGCTGCGGTGCGCTCCTGGATGAAGATCGTCTCTGGGAGCAGAGTCGTGAGCTCGGCCAACGGCTTCAGGCCCTTGAGGAGGAGGCCCACAACCTGGCGGGTCAGGTGTTCAATCTGGGTTCCCCCAAACAGCTGGGAGAAATCCTCTTCGAAAAACTCGAGCTGCCGGTACTAAAGAAAACACCCAAGGGTGCTCCCTCCACTGCCGAAGAGGTGCTGCAGGAACTGGCCCTGGATTACCCCCTCCCGCGACTGCTCCTGGAGCATCGCAGCTTGTCAAAGCTCAAGGGCACTTACACGGACAAGCTGCCGGGAATGATCAACCCGGAAACGGGGCGCATCCACACCTCTTACCATCAGGCGGTCACCGCCACGGGGCGTCTTTCCTCGTCGGACCCAAACCTCCAGAACATTCCCATCCGCACGGAAGAAGGCCGGCGGATTCGCCAGGCCTTTATCGCGCCGGAGGGCTACAGCGTGGTGGCTGCGGACTATTCGCAGATTGAGCTGCGGATTATGGCTCATCTGTCCGAGGACCCCGGTCTTCTGGCGGCCTTCCGCGAGAATCTGGATGTGCACAGCGCTACGGCCAGCGAGGTCTTCGATGTCGCTCTGGATTCCGTGTCGGGAGACCAGCGGCGTAAAGCGAAGGCCATCAACTTTGGTTTGATCTATGGCATGTCCGCCTTCGGTCTGGCCCGTCAGTTACATCTTGATCGCGGTGAGGCCCAGCGTTACATCGACGTGTACTTCGAGCGTTACCCCGGCGTGCGGGAGTATATGGACCGCACTCGCGCCCTGGCTCACGAACAGGGCTATGTAGAAACCCTGTTCGGACGTCGTCTGTACCTCCCGGAAATCAACGTGCGCAATAAGATGCGTCAGCAGGCAGCGGAGCGTACGGCCATCAACGCGCCGATGCAGGGCACCGCAGCCGACATCATCAAGAAAGCGATGCTCTCGGTGGATCAATGGCTTCTCGAAGAGGCCGTGGATGCCCGCATGATCATGCAGGTCCACGATGAGCTGGTGCTGGAAGTCGCCGATGAACAGCTTGATGCGGTTTGTGACGAACTCTGTGAACGCATGGCCGCGGCCGCTGAACTGGCGGTTCCCCTGTTGGTCGAAGCAGGGCGGGGAAGAAACTGGGACGAGGCCCACTAAAAAAATTTTCTGCAGCGTTTGGAACTTTCTCGAAACCGGGTCGTCATACTAAGTGTGACGGTGATGGACATCATGGTCACCGGGCGATGGTTAGCATGGTTCCATCGTCCACTACCCCTGAGAGACCCTGACTGCCCGGTTTGCCTTCTCCTCGTTTGGCAACCGGGCTTTTTTATCTAATTTACTCCTCGAGCGCGGGATCGTCTTCCTCGAAGACGCTATCGTCGGTCAACCAGCGGTCTAGCACCTCGATCAGCTCTTTGTGCCCCTGATGCTTGAGGGCGGAAAAAAGCTGCGCACTCACCAAATCACCCAGATGGGCGAGTTTGCCACGAACCTGCATCAGGGTCTGCTTGGCGGGCCCCTTGGAGAGTTTGTCAGCCTTGGTCAGAAGCAGATGAATGGGCATATCCGCCTGCGCTGCCCAGCCGATCATTTGTTGATCAAACGGTTGCAGGGGATGGCGGCAGTCCATAAGCATGACCAGACCCCGGAGGCTCTGGCGCTCGCGCAGATAGGCCTCTAGCTGGCGGTTCCAGGCATCCTTTATTTTTTGCGGCACTTTCGCGTAGCCGTAGCCCGGCAGGTCTACTATCCGCTGATGCTCGCCGACGCTGAAAAAGTTGATGAGCTGAGTTCGGCCCGGCGTTCGAGAGGTCCGGGCCAGCTTTTTATTGCCCGTTAAGCTGTTGATTGCGCTGCTTTTTCCTGCATTTGAGCGGCCGGCAAAGGCAACCTCCCAGCCCTCGTCGGGGGGGCACTGGCGGAACTTCGCCGCGCTGGTCAGGAATTCGGCTCGCCGATAGCTAGGATTGCTCACTTTTTGAGCGCTATCCGGAGCATTGGGACCATTGTCGTAATTTGTGGGGCTATGCATTCTGAGTATAATAGCGCGCCCCGAAAATCCCCGGGGGAGCAAATCAGACCCGGCGAGGTCAAAAAGGCATACGCTTGTTGAGGAACGCGCTGAAAGTCACTGCAAGTGACCAGGGCATTCCGAAAAGCAGAGAATTGTCTTGTTTGCCCCTACGGATAGTCGTTAAAGATCACTGGGAGGTGATTTACGTGAAGAACGCCATGAAGAACGTCGTACTTGCCGCCATTATCGCGGTACCCGCTGTTGCCGTGCACGCACAGCCGAACATGGAGAAGTACAACAAGAGCTGTGTCGTGTGTCACGACCAGGGCGTCGCAGGCGCTCCGAAAACCGGTGATGCCGCCGGCTGGGAGCCACGTATGGCCAAGGGCATGGACGCGCTGGTAGCCTCCGTTAAGAATGGTCTCAACGCCATGCCGCCCATGGGTATGTGTTTTGACTGCACCGACGAAGAATACGCTGAGCTGATCAAGTACATGGCCGCTCCGGCGGAGTAATTGATCCCTCTGCGGCGCAGTTATTTTTAATAAGGATTCTGCTGTTATGAAGAAGCTGATCGCGTTGGTCGCGATGACCTTGTGCACCGTGTCGACGCAAGCGGCCGATGTGCTTAAAGGTGACCCCGCCGCTGGCGAACAAAAAGCGGCTATGTGTGCGGCTTGCCATGGCGCCGACGGCAACAGCATGGTCGCGGCTTTCCCCAAGCTTGCGGGTTTGGGTGAGAAGTATCTGCTGCAACAGATGCAGTACATCCGCGACGGCGTACGCCCCATCGCGCAGATGGCTGGGCAGGTCGACAATATGAGCGACCAGGACCTGGCTGATATCGCCGCATTTTATGGCGCCAAGTCCCGCGGTGTGGAAAAGGCCGATCCGGCCATGATCGAGCTTGGTGAGAAGGTCTACCGCGCCGGCGTAGCGGAGCGCAATGTCGCTGCCTGCATCGCCTGTCACGGTGCCCGAGGCAACGGCAACAGCCCAGCCGGATTCCCGGCTTTGGGTGGCCAGCACGCGGATTACATCGCGGCGCAGCTTAAGGCCTACCGTCAGGGCTATGAGGATCCAGCGGGTCGGGTCACCGATGGCGACATCAAGATCATGCGCAGCAACGCCTTTGGTTTATCAGATATGGAAATCGAGGCGGTCTCCGCTTACGTCTCGGGTTTGAACTGATCGCCCTATGGGGAGCCGGAAAACGGCGCTCGTCTAGGCTTTGCCTAAAAACGGTTCGCTTCGGCGAGCCGTTTTTTTTGTGCTTTATCATCGCCGGACCTAAGCTCCACTAGATGGATTCGGCAAGCAACGACCCTCTGCGGCATATCGCCGACAGCCTGTACCCCGTAGCCGGTCCTGCTCCCACGGTACACACCGATGCGATAACGGGGGCCTTACCATCTAGTTTCGATGTTTCGGGATTTGCCGCCGCCACCCTGGGTTTGGCGGTGGCGGAAATTCAGGCGTTGGAACGTGTGCAAGGGATTACCGTCAATCGGCGTCTGTGCTCCGCCTGGTTCGCCATGACTGTTCGCCCTCGAGACTGGGAGCTTCCTCCGGTCTGGGACGCCATTGCTGGTCTGTATCAATGCGATGACGGCTGGATTCGACTGCATACCAATGCTCCCCACCACAGAGCGGCGGCTCTGGAGGTCCTGCAATGCCCGGCGGACAAGGATCATGTCGCAGCTGTGGTGCGAGGTTGGTCAGGGGATGATTTGGAGGCGGCCATTGTTGCTGCGGGTGGTTGCGCCGCCCGCCTGCGCAGCGCTAAAGCCTGGGCGGAGCACCCTCAGGGCCGCGCCGTGGCGATGGAGCCTCTTATTGCCTGGGACCGATCTACCAGCACCGCCAAGAGCCGCTCCTACGGCAGCACTCGTGCTCCGCTGGCGGGCTTGCGGGTACTGGACTGCACGCGAGTACTGGCGGGGCCGGTTTGTACGCGCTTACTAGCAGGCTATGGCGCAGAAGTCCTGCGTATCGATCCGCCGGGTTGGAGGGAAGCTAACGTGGAGCCCGAGGTCACCTTGGGCAAGCGGCTGGCAACACTGGATATGCAAAGCCCCGAGGGGCGCGAGCAGTTTCAAGAACTTCTCGCCCAGGCCGATGTGTTTGTCCACGGCTACAGGCCCGGGGCCCTGGACGGCTTGGGTTTCCCCGCGGAGCTACGGCGGCAGATCAATCCCTCGCTTATCGACGTCTCCCTATGCGCTTACGGCTGGTCGGGCCCCTGGGCTCAGCGTCGGGGCTACGACAGCCTTGTTCAGATGAGCACGGGAATTGTCGATGCTGGGATGCACTGGGCCGACGGTGTGACGCCCACACCGCTGCCCGTTCAGGCTCTCGATCACGGCACCGGTTACCTCATGGCAGCCGCGGTCGCTCGTGCGCTGCGGGTGGCTCGGGAAACGGGGGGCACCGCCCTATCGGCCCGGCTATCCCTGGCCAGAACCGCTGAATTACTAAAAAGCACCCGCCAAAGGCCCGATTTGCCCGCCTTTGAGGAGATCCGTGGAGAGGACCTGGCCCCCAACCCAGAGCACACCCATTGGGGGCTCGCGGATCGGTTGCGCTTCCCCCTTATCGATGGAGCACCCCTGCCTCGCTGGATCTTGCCCGCACGAGCGTTACACAGTGATCTGCCCATCTGGTAGACCGCTACCCCTTCGCGACGGTCTGCAAAAAGGACGAACTTTTCGCTAGGATGCCTGTCCCAAGCGATAACCCTGGAAACAAAGTGGAGACAATCATGTTCAAGCGTCTAGCGCCCAAGCGTCGCGCCCTTAAGGGTCTGTGTATCGCCCTGTTTACTTTTGCGACTATGCAACTCACGGCGTTCACGGCCCAGGCGCAGGAATGGGTCGAGGGCGAACACTACGACGTGATCTCTCCGGAGATTCGTGGTGCTTCGGACAAAATCGAAGTGACGGAGTTCTTCTGGTACGGCTGTGGACACTGCTACAACTTTGAACCTCAAGTGGTTCAGTGGAAGAAGTCGCTGCCCGATGACGTGGTGGTCACGGGCTCTCCGGCCATGTGGAATGCCCTGATGGAAATCCATGCGAAAGCGTTCTATGCCGCTGAGGTCCTCGGTGTCCTTGATAAGGTTCACATGCCCCTGTTCCAGGCGATTAACGTGGATCGTAAGCGCCTCGCGTCGGAAGAGGAGCTTGCGGATCTGTTTGCCGCCAACGGTGTGTCCCGCGAAGATTTCAGCAAGGCCTACAACTCCTTCGGTGTGGGCAGTCAGGTTCGTCAGGCCAATTCCCGGGCCCGGGCGGCGAAGATCACGGGCACACCGGAAATGATGGTGGCGGGGAAGTACCGCATCAGCACTCGCAAAGCCGGTGGTCAGGCGAACATGCTCAAGCTCGCCGAATTCCTTATCGATAAGGAGCGCACAGCGCGGGGTTCCGCGGCGCTCTAAGGCCTAACACTTCTCCGCCCGGCGGTTCCTGCCGGGCGGTTCTCCTTACACCAACTGTTTGCCGCCGCCGTCTTGGGACGGCGAGGCCCTACATCCCGTTTTTGTAGGTTTCCAGGCTCGCCTTGCCGCTGGCGCGGATGGCCTGGAAGGCCTTAGCGTATTCGTGCAGTAGTTCGACACAGTAGATCAGACGAGCGTGCAGATAGTCGTGGGTCTCGGGGTCGTTCTCCGTGGAGTCCTCGTTGAAAACCTTGCCGGCGTTGCGCACGATGAGATGTTCGGGCAGATAGCAAATGCGATTGTTTTTGTAGCTGCTCATGCGCAACTCCGCGATGGGGTAGGCGCCGCCGCCAGCGCCGCCGGATACACTGATGATCAGTGCCGGTTTATGGGCCAACTCTCCGGAGCCGGGAAACAGGAGGAACAGGTTTTTCAGGCCCGATGGCACCATGCCGTGCCATTCCGGCGTCACCACGATAAACCCATCGCAGCTGTTCAATTCCTCACGCAGCGTATCCAGGGCATCGGCCCATTTCGGATCGCCAGACCACAGACCCTCATCCCAAAACGGCAAGGGGTTCCCCGCCAGGGAGTAAACAAACAGGTCGTCAACGAGACCTGAAGCCTCCAGCTGTTTCGCTGCATAGCGGCCGACTTTTTCGCTTTGGGAATCATTGCGATGACTGCCACAGATAATGCCGATCTTCATTAGGTATTGGACTCCGGTACGGGGCGGTTGTGAGCTTGCTGGCGTTGGCGTCGCTGGGCAACAAGGACCAGAGCCAGGGCCAGAATTTCGATAAGCACCATGGTAACTACCATGGGCATGGGTGTGGAGACCATAACGGCTCCGACGATAGCGGTGACCAGCGCGGCGAGCCCCATTTGCAGAAAGCCAAATAGGGCAGAGTTTGTCGCCGCGATATGGGGGAAGTGCTCCATGGCCAGGGCCATGGCGTGAGGCAGGGTAAGACCCAGGGCCGCAGCGTACAGAGCCATGGGTCCTACCAGGGCGAGCACGGAAAGGGGCCAGAGGCTGTGGAATAGGAACATCAGGAGTGTGGCCAGTAGCGCCAGGGCGCAGCCGCCGAAGAGCACCGCTGCCGGAGGTCGATGAGCGGCGAGGCGAGCACTGAGGGCGCTTCCGCCCATATAGCCCGCAACGCTGGTAAGAAAGATCAACCCGAAATACTCCACCGGCACACCGAGCATGGTGATAAACACGAAACCGGAACTGGCCAGATACGCCGTGAGCCCGGAGTAGACCAGGGCGCTCGCGGTCGCCACGGGCAGGAATAGGGGATCCCGGAGCAGCTCCAGATAGTTTGCCGCAATGGCTTTTGGGCGGAGACTCTGGGGGGCGGGTAAGGTTTCGGGTATGCGGTAGGCGACGATCGCCATCACAACCACCCCGTACACGGCGAGAAAGACAAACACACTGGGCCAGGCCACGTAGCGCAGCATGATTCCACCCAGGCCCGGAGCGACGGCGGGGGCCAGGGCCATGAGCATGGCAATGAGGGACAGGGCCCTGGCGGCGCCCCGGGGACCGAACACATCTCGGGTTATGGTGCGGGCCAGCGTTGGTCCGACACAGGCACCGATACCCTGAACAAACCGATAGGCGGTGAACTCTTCAACGCTTTCCGCCAGGGCGCAGCCGCAGGAGGCGAGGACAAACAGACCCGTTCCCGCCAGGAGCAGCGGTCGTCGTCCATAGCGATCCGCCAGGGGCCCGCAGGCAAGATGGAATACGGAGAAACCCCAAAGATAAGCGCTGAGGGTGAGATGCATGCTGACAATATCGGTGTTGAAGGCGGCCTGCATGGCGGGCATGGCCGGTAGATACATATCTACGCTCAAGGGGCCGAGAGAGACCAGGGCGGCAAGAAACGCGAGGGTCAAACGAGACTCGGGATCGAGGGATTTACCTGCGGTGGAGGGGGTGTCAGCTTTCATGGGCGCGCCATGGTACACCACGCCTATGCCGTCAATGAGTCAGTCGGTACAGTAGCGCCCATGAGAGGAAATTCCATGCGTTGGTTGATACTGGCTCTGGGCGTTGGGCTGCTGTTCGCTGGGCTGTTCTTGGGCGGTGACCCGGAGAAAGAGCCTCTGCGTTTGAGCGTCGATGGGACAACCTCGCGATCGACGAACGCCGGGGCCGTGGTCGGCGGTGTCAGTCCCGATGGAGCCCAGGTGTGGCTGGGTATCCCCTACGCAAGAGCACCCGTTGGTGAGCGTCGCTGGCGAGCACCGCAGCCCGCGGAACCCTGGTCTACGGCTCGTGAGGCGGTGGATTTCGGCGCGGTCTGTCCTCAATTCGCCAGCCGCCTTTCGGCCTCGAATGCGGAACCCGGAACCCTCATCGGTCGAGAGGACTGCCTGTTCCTCAACGTGTTCGCACCCGGTGGGGTCGCTGCCGGTGCGGACCTGCCGGTGATGGTGTTCATCCACGGTGGTGGTAACACGATCGGTTCGGCGATTCCCTACAACGGCTCGGCGTTTGTCCAGGAACAGGGTGTGCTCATGGTCACCCTGAACTATCGCCTGGGGGTTTTGGGTTGGTTTAGTCACGAGGCGTTTCGCGAGACAGCGCTGAATCCCCGAGACGCTTCGGGAAACTTTGCCCTGCTGGATATGATCGCCGCCCTGGGGTGGGTGCAGGAGAACATTCGCGCCTTTGGCGGCGATCCGCAGCGTGTCACGGTGTTTGGAGAATCTGCGGGCGGTCGCAATATCTACAGCCTCCTCGCCTCGCCGATGGCCTCGGGGCTGTTCCACGGTGCGATCATCCAGAGTGGCTTCCCGGGAACCTTCACTCGAGAGCGAGCCGAAAACCCCGGTGATGATCCACAGCCTGGTCACCCCAACAGCTCCCATGAGTTGCTTCTGGCCTGGCTGTCTCCCGGGGAAGAAAATCGCGCGGTTGCGAGCCGAGCCCTGGGGCGGATTCCCTCCGAGGATATTCCCGCCTTTCTGCGCGGTTTGAGTCTTGAGGAACTGATGGTGCCCCTTGCAGGGGGCGGCGCCCTGTACCGCGCCCCCGCCTTGTTCCGCGATGGGGTGGTGCTACCCCGGGAGCCTCTCCCGGAGATTTTTGCCGACCCCCAGCGGTGGAATCGAGTTCCACTTCTGGTGGGTTCAAATCGCGATGAAATGAAGCTGTTCCTGGCCCTGTCGGAAGAACATGTGCGGTATCGCTTTGGGCTGTTGCCAGCCCCTCGCAATCCCGAGCGCTACGCCCTTCTGAGTCGCTACCACAGCGACAACTGGAAGGCCGTCGGCGTCGACCTGCCTCTGGCGGTAATCAGTGACAGCGCTGCGGACACCCCGCTTTACGCCTATCGCTTTGATTGGGACGAGATGCGCCGCAACAGCCTTGTGGATCTTCCGGAGTTACTGGGCGCAGCCCACGCCCTGGAGCTGGATTTTCTCTTTGGCCCGCTTGTGGCGCGAGTAGTGCCAGGGGTGTTCCACTCGGGGAATCGCCAATCGCGGCAAAACCTGGGGCGAAGCCTGCGCGACTATTGGGCCGGGTTTGCCTATAGCGGCCAGCCTGGAAGTGGTCGAAGCTCTGGGCAACCGGCGTGGCCACGATGGTCCTCCACGGAGCCTCAGGTGATGTTCCTGGATGGGCCCGATGGCGGCGGAATTCGGGCCGCGCCGTTACGTCTCACGGTGGAGGATGTGCAGGATCAGCTCGCCGCAGACGAGGTGCTCCCTGAGCGACTGCGCTGCGCCCTATATGTGGATCTCTATCTGGACAACAACGGCCTTAGCGAGCTGTTTAGCGCGCGGGATTATCAGGCCCTGGGTTGTGGCCAGTTCCCCTCCTGGTCTCTCGCGGGCCAGTCTCGCTAGGCCCTTCGCCCCCGCTGTCGCTGTGGTTCCTAGGCTCTACGTTCGTTCCCCAACGGTGTGCGCCAGGGGTAGTGCCGTGCGTTGCACAACCCGCCTCAATACAAAGCTCGAGTGCACACCGGTAACCCCGGGGATGCGTGTCAGGTGGCCCAGCAGGAAGCGCTCGTAGTAAGCCATGTCAGGCACCACCGCCTGGATCAGATAGTCTGAGTTCTGCCCGGTCACCACGCTGCATTCGATGACTTCGGGGTAGTCGCGAACGGCGGCTTCGAAGGCCTCGAAACGGTCCGGTGTGTGGCGATCCATGCTGATGTTGATAAATGCCGTCAGAGAGAGGCCGAGTTCCTGTTGATCAAGCAAGGTCACATGGGCACGGATCAAGCCGCTGTCTTCAAGGCGTTTGACTCGACGAGCGCAGGGGGTGGGCGATAAACCGACAGCGTCGGCTAATTCGAGGTTACTGATGCGAGCATTACCCTGAAGTACATCAAGTATGCGTCGATCTGAGCGATCAAGCTTTGGTATGGTCATGGTGGCTCTCCCCGCGAATCTTTCGGTCAGCGTGAATTATCACTAAAAAATCACATACTTGTAGTGAATCTAATATAGAAATAGGAAAAATACCGGTGAATTCGCGATTAATCGCTAGAAGGCCTGCGCTAAGCTATGGGCTCTGGCGCAACCGCTGCCCCGCCGTCTTTTGCCTTACCGGGTGAGAGATGTCCGCGACGCCCACAAGGCAAGCTTGCCGGGCAGCGACGCCAGCCCCTGTTTCTAAACCGGGCAAGAACAGGCTGAGTCTTTACCTTCGGACCGATGCTGCGTGATGATCCACGCTCTAGGAACCAAGAGCTCGATCTTCCCAGATAAAACGGTGTGCCCCCATGAACCACAACGATTCACCAGCGATTCCTGAGCGAGCGGAACAGCGCTTTGATCACCGGCGGTATCAGGCTTTTCAGCCGGTACCCATGACGGCCCGGCGGTGGCCGGACCGCCAACTTCGCCGGGCGCCCCGGTGGTGCAGCGTGGATCTTCGGGATGGCAATCAGGCGCTTATCGAGCCCATGAATGCGTCGCAAAAGTCTCGCATGTGGGATCTGTTGGTGAAGCTCGGCTTCAAGGAAATCGAAGTAGGTTTCCCCTCGGCTTCGGGCCATGACTTTGATTTTGTCCGCGGCCTCATCGAGAACGATCGCATTCCCCAGGATGTAACCATCCAAGTGCTTACCCAGGCGCGGGAAGAGTTGATCGCCCGAACCTTTGAGGCCCTCAAGGGAGCGCCGCGGGCCATCGTCCATGTCTACAACTCCACGTCCACGGTGCAGCGCGAGCAGGTTTTCGAGCTGGACCGCGAGGGCATCAAAGCCATCGCCGTCAACGGTGCGCGCCTGGTCAAAGACCATGCCGAACGGCAGCCGGAAACCGACTGGATATTCCAATATTCCCCGGAAAGCTTCACGGGTACGGAATTGGATTTCGCCGTCGAGGTTTGTGATGCCGTTACCGAGGTGTGGCAACCGACACCGGACCGCAAAGCCATCATCAACCTACCGGCGACGGTGGAGATGAGCACGCCCAATATCTACGCCGACCAGATCGAGTGGTTTTGCGATCGAGTAGCCCGCCGGGACAGCATTATCGTGTCTCTGCACACGCACAATGATCGCGGCTGCGCGGTGGCTGCCGCGGAGTTGGGAGTGCTTGCCGGTGCGGATCGTATCGAAGGCACCTTGATGGGTAATGGCGAGCGCACGGGGAACATGGATATCGTCACCATGGCCATGAATCTCTACAGCCAGGGCATCGACCCGATGCTGGATCTGAGTGGTATGGATGAAATTATTCAGACCGTGAAAGCCTGCACCCAATTACCGGTGCACCCCCGTCACCCCTACGCCGGTGAACTGGTGTTCACGGCGTTCTCCGGCAGCCACCAGGACGCCATCAAAAAATGCCTCGCTCGGCGCCAGGATGAGAACCAAACCTGGGAAGTCGCCTACCTGCCTATCGATCCGGCGGATATCGGTCGCTCTTATCAGGAAGTTATCCGCATCAATAGTCAGTCCGGCAAAGGCGGTGTGGCTTATGTGATGCATGCGGATCACGGCTTTGATCTGCCCCGTTGGCTGCAAATCGATTTCAGTGCAACGGTGCAGGCCTATGCGGAAGATACCGAGGGCGAGGTTGGTTCCGAGGCGATCTTCAAACTCTTCGAGCAAACCTATCTGCCAACGGACCCGCGCTGGGAGCTCAGTGATTACCAGCTCAGCCGCGCCGAAGGCGTAGATCGCCTGCAGCTGACGGTGCGCGAAGCTAGCGCTACCCAGCAGCTAACCGGCTCTGGCAACGGTGTTGTTGCGGCCTTTGTTGATGCCCTTGAGCGCTTTGTGGGCAAGCAGATTGTCCTGGTGGAGTACAGCGAGCACGCCCTTGCGCACAGCGCAGACGCGGAGGCGGTCTGTTACATCCAGCTCAATATCGACGGTGAACGAAGCTGTGGTGTCGGTCGTAGCCATGACATCGTGCAGGCTTCTCTGAGGGCTATCCTTGGGGCCTTAAGCCGTTCTCCGGTCCTTGCCGATACCAGCGTCGCTGCGTAACCCTCAAGGAGACCTGCGCTCTGGTCGGCCGACTTGCTGACCGATGGCGCTCCGCGTTGATAAGCCTTGATCAATACGGGTGGCGGCGAAAGTAATCCCGCGCAGCGGCCATGACCTTCGGTGCCAGGATCAGGGTGCTGACCATGGTGGGGATTGCCATGAGCCCATAGCTTCCGGAAATGAGGTTAAACACCACATCGATGCTGACGCTGGCGCCGAAGATCACGGCGGCGATGAAAAACCAGCGGAAGTGATGTTGCCATTGAGCGCCGACTAAAAAACCAAAACACTTGGCGCCGTAATACCAACCGGTAAACATCGTAGTGGTGCTCAGCACCAGAGCCACAAAGCTGAGAGGCAGGAGCCCGATGGGCCCCATCTCGGCGACAAAGGCATTTGTCGTCAGGGTAATACCCGAGAGGTCTCCGGGGTTGCACCAGGCATCGGTGAGCAGGATCACGATGGCCGTGCAGGTGCAGACGATCAAGGTGTCGATCACCGGTCCGAGCATGGCGATCAAACCCTCGCGGATGGGTTCATTGGTCCGCGCCGCGCCGTGAGCCATGACTTCCGTACCGACGCCGGCTTCGTTGGAAAATGCCCCCCGGCTCACACCGATGAGCATCACACCGAGAAAACCGCCGCCCACGGCGCGGGGGTCAAAGGCCTCGGTGACGATACTGATGAGGATGGCTGGCACCTCGGGTAAATGGCGGAGAATCACATACAGAGTCATGAGCATGTATACGGCAACCATGCTCGGTAACGCCGTGACGGCGACGGCGGCTACCCGGGGCAGACCGCCGAAAATCACTCCCGCTACCACCACGGCAACGGCGCAGCCAATAAGCGGTCCCGCCCAGGGGGGCATGGCGCCGGCAAACACCGTGTCCCCGATCAGAGCGGTAAGCTGATTGGCTTGAAACATGGGGAGCGTGCCGATCAGCCCGGCGACGGAGAACAGCACCGCCAGGGGGTAGAACGGTCGCGGCAGGGCTTCGCGGATAATGTACTGCGGGCCTCCCTGGAGTCGTCCCAGACTGTCTTCGCCCCGATACATGATCCCCAGGGAGCAGGTGAAAAACTTGGTAGCCACGCCAACGAGCGCTGAGATCCACATCCAGAATACGGCTCCCGGCCCACCCGCGACGATAGCCAGAGCCACGCCTGCGATATTGCCAAGGCCCATGGTGCCCGAGAGCGCCGCAGCCAGGGCCTGGGCGTGAGACAGCTCTCCCGGTTCTTCGGGCGTATCGTGGCGTCCGAGCATCAATCCTATGGCGTGACCGAAATGGCGATAGGGCAAGGCCCGGGAATAGAACAGAAAGAACAGACCGCCCCCGAGGAGGAGCACCACAAGAGGTGGTCCCCAGACGAAGTCGACAAAAGTTTGGGCCAGGGAGTCCAGGGTAAGGGGTTCCCGGTTCGGCGATTCCGCGAGAGACATGCTGGGCCTTGCTGGAGGAAAGCGGCACCCTAGCACATTCCCGTGGGTACTCCGCCGCGCTAAACTCCCCAGGGAAACTTGTTATTAAAGCGTCTCCAGCCCTGCCGTTTTAGAATCCGCGGGGTCGCCTTGTTCACCCGTCAGTCATTGCTCGCCCATAGGAGAACCATGCCGGATAACCCATTCCATCTCGCCCTCCCCGTCGACGACCTGGACGCGGCGGCGAGCTTCTATGGCGATGTTTTGGCCTGTCCTCGGGGGCGCTCATCATCGCGCTGGATCGATTACGACTTCTACGGACATCAACTCGTGGTGCACAAGGTGGCGCCGGAAGATCTCCCCGAGGTGGCGCGAAATCCCGTAGATGGTGAATCCGTACCCGCCAGCCACTTTGGGGTGGTGCTCAAGTGGGAAGCCTGGGATGCCTTGCAGGAGCGTCTCAAGAAGGCGGGGATCAGCTACGCCATTGAGCCGACGCTGCGCTTCGCCGGTCGCCGGGGAGAGCAGAGGACCTGTTTTGTCCGGGATCCGGCGGGTAACCACCTGGAATTCAAGTGCTTCCGCAATCCGGAAATGCTCTTTGCCACGGAAGGCTTTGACTACAACTGAACGCTATGAGCAAAAAGCCTTGATCTCCCCTAGCGCCCTGCGCTGTTTTCGATTCCCCCTATTGCTAACGGTCTTCCTATTCCTTGGGGCCTGTAGCAGCACGACGTTCATCTATAACCGGCTGGGTTTTCTTCTGCCGTGGTATCTCGAGCGTTATGTCGATCTCCATCGGGATCAGGCTCGGGCCCTCGATGAGCAGCTTGAACCGGTGCTTCACTGGCATCGAAGAGAGGAGCTGCCGAAATACATCGCCTTTCTGGATTCTCTGGCGGTGGATCTTGAGGAGCCGCTAACCCTGGAGCAGATTCTCGTTTATGCCGATACCTTTGAGTTGGCCTGGTATCGCGTTCGGGATCGCGGTCTCGATGTTCTGCTCACCCTGGGCGCTAGCCTCGACGAAGAGCAGATCGATGAATTCCTCCGCAGTCTCGATAAGCAGCAGCTTAAGTATGAGCGCAAGTATCTGGATCGTTCTGACGAAGAATACTTTGAGGATGCGGAAGATGAGATCTTGGATTCCCTGGAGGATTACCTGGGTCGGCTTTCGCCAGAGCAGCGCGCTGAGGCGAAGAGAAGCGCCCGAGCCCTGGAGCGCTCGGACCACGTCTGGTTACGGGAGCGAGCCCGGTGGATCGATACCCTTCGTCAACAACTCGCCCGCGCTCCCGGTTGGCAGGAGGAGGTCCGCTACAGCATTGTTCATTGGGAGTCGGACCTGGATCCAGACACCATGGCCTTGTACGACCGCAACACCCTGCGCATCCAACGACTTATACAAACGGTTGTGAACACACGCACGGAGAAGCAGGATCGGCGTTTGCGACGCAAGCTGGAGGGCTTTCGGGAAGATCTACAGCTGCTTATAGAACAGGGCGATTGAGCGCGGCCCCGGGGTTGCGGTTCGCCTGAGGCTCAGGTGACCGTGCGCAAGGTTTTGCAGAATACCTTGGAGTTGCGCTGTAGGTTATACAGCGCCTGCCGTTGAGGAGGCAGGTCGGCGATCGACCCCGGTTGGAAACCCTGCTCCAGAAACCAGTGCGCTGTTTGCGTGGTCAACACAAATACCTCCCTCAGGCCCTGGCGTAAGGCTTCTTCTTCCAGCTCCGCGAGCAGGCGCTGGGCGCGACGTCCCCGCTGGTACTCCGGTGCGGTGACGATGCAGGCAAGCTCTCCCCGCTGCTCGTCGGCGAAGGGGTAGAGGGCGGCGCAGGCGGTGATGCGCCCGTCTCGTTCGAGCATTCGAAAACGCCCGATCTCGGCTTCCAGGAGCTCCCGAGAACGTCGCAATAGCACACCGGCGTCTTCCAGGGGCGTAATGAGTTCGATGATTCCGCCCACATCATTGATGGTGGCCCAGCGAGATTCCTCGAAGGGCTTTGCCGCCACCAGGGTGCCGCTGCCGTCGGTGGTAAACAGCTCCGTAAGCAGGGCGTCCGGGTCGCGATAGCTGACAATGTGAGTCCGGGCCACGCCGCCGAGGCTCGCTCGGGTTGCGGTGGCGAGCAAGTGTGCTTCGTCCGTATCGGGAACCGCCAGGGTTTCCGTCTCTCCCGCGACGCACTGGCGAACGAGCTGGCCCTGCTCATCGTGAACGCCCTCGCTGGCTCCGAGAATAATCAGCTTGTCGGCTTCCAGAGCCCGCGCGGTGCTGATGGCTACATCGGCAATGGTCAGATTGAAGGTCTCACCGGTGGGAGAGAAACCCAGGGACGACAAGAGGACCAGGCTGCCGCCGTCCAGAAGGGTGCGAATACCCCCGTCGTCGATGCGCCGCACACAGCCCGTGAAGTGATGATCGATACCATCGACCACGCCCAGGGGACGCGCGACGACAAAGTTACCGGAAGCGACGCGCAGTTTGGCTCCCTGCATGGGCGAGTTGGGCATGCCCATGGAAAGCTGCGCTTCAAGTTCTAGCCGCTGGGCACCCACGACTTGTTGGATCAGGGGTAAGGTTTCCCCGTCGGTGATGCGGCGACCCTTGTGGAACAGGCTTTCCCGGCCCGCTTCGCTGAGGCGTCGCTCGACCTGGGGGCGACTGCCGTGGACCAGGACCAGCCGCACACCGAGGCTGCGCAGGAGCGCCATGTCGTGGAGCAGGTCGCCGAGCGCGCCCTCCTCCTGCACATCGCCCGGCACCAGCACCACGAAGGTCGCGCCGCGATGCTGGTTCATATAGGGGGCCGTATTACGGAACCAGCGGATAGGGGCCTTAGGGTGTTCGCTCATGGTGGGCCGGCATCAGCCGAAGATGCCGCGAAGGGTATAGAAAAAGATCACCGCCAGGATCGCGCCGGCGGGCAGGGTGATTAGCCAGCTCGCAAAAATAGAACCGATCACCCGTAAATCGATAGCCGCGATACCCCGCGCCAAGCCCACACCCAGCACCGCCCCCACCAGCGTGTGGGTGGTGGATATGGGAAGGCCCGTACCGGATGCGAGTACTACCGTCGAGGCGGCCGCCAGGGTGGCGGCAAAACCCCGCGATGGGGTCAGCTCGGTGATCTTCTGCCCCACGGTGGCGATTACCTTCCAACCGTAGGTCGACAGGCCCACGACAATCCCCAGGGCTCCGGTGAGGAGTATCCAGGCGGGCATCGCTGCAACCGCTGAAACCTGCCCCCCGGACTGGACGATATTTGCGACGGCGGCCAGAGGGCCTACCGCATTGGCCACATCGTTGGAACCGTGGGCAAAAGCCATGGAACAGGCGGTAAATACCATTAACACGCCGAATACTCGCTCGACGCTGGCGAAGCGGTTGTCCTCATCGGCTTCGTACTGAATGCCTCGAAGACTGATGGCGCCGATCACCGCGATGACCAGGCCGATCAGGGCGGACAGGACCAGGGCATTGCCGAACTGGGAGCCAAAGCCGAAAGCGAGATCCAGGCCTAAATGCTTGAGGCCCTTGAGTAGGGTGACCATGGAAACCATGAAGCCGACGATCCAGATGTAGGCTGGAATCAGACGCTTGGCCTGGGCAAAGGGATCGTCCGTATCAAAAATCAGTTTCTGAACGCTGACGAAAAGAGCAAAGGACATAACGCCGGCGAGCAGCGGTGAAACCACCCAGCTCATGGCAATGGTGCCCACCTGTCCCCAGCTCACGGAGTCCACGGAAATGCCTACGGCGGCGAACCCGACGATAGCGCCGACGATGGAATGGGTAGTGGATACGGGCCAGCCGCGCACGCTGGCGATCATCAACCAGGTCCCCGCGGCGAAGAGCGCCGACATCATGCCGTATACGAGAAGCTCTGGTGAGTCGGCGAGCAACTCCGGATCGATGATGCCCTTGCGGATAGTAGCGGTGACTTCACCTCCAGCAAGGTAAGCACCCAAAAACTCAAAGATGATTGCGATGACGATCGCCTGACGGATCGTCAGGGCGCGAGAACCCACAGAGGTACCCATCGCGTTGGCGACATCGTTAGCACCGATGCCCCATGCCATGAAGAAGCCGGCGATGCAGGCTAGGCCAAGGAATTGCGGGCCGTAGGCGGCGATGATGTCCAAGACAGGGCTTCCGGGTTCGTGAGGGCGTTACTGGGCCAGGAGCAGGTGGAGCTGTTCGCCAACATCACCGCACTGATCGGCGATGGCGTTCAGCTCTTGCATCAGCTGATACAAAAACAGGCCGTCCAGGGCGTCCAGCTTATCCTCCTGCTTGCGCAGTTGCTGGGCGAGGCGCAGCTGTTGGGCATTGCAGCGCTGGACCTGACGACCGAGGGCATCCAGCATGCGCGTAACATAGCGGCGTTCGTGGCGGCCAAAGCCCTGTTCAAGCATTTCATCGAGCTCGCGTATCGCCGCCAGGGTGCTGCCAGCGGCCTCTGCCACCTGGGTGCAGAGCTTCTCGGTTCCCTTGTTTAGCGCGGGGGGCAGGCGCAGACCCCGCACCACCAGGGGTTGGGCCGTGCGGCGTGTTTGCTGGCAGATACGTTGCTGCAGATCGACGAGGGTGAGAAGGTCCGGTCTGGGCATGGCCAGGAGGAGTCCACCGGGCAGCTCCTGGCGGATCTCGTGTCGCAGGGTCCGGGCATCGGCGCAGGTGCCGGTGAGGAGCTTATGGATTTCTGTCACGCGCTCGGCGTCGTCGTCCATCGCCGCGGCAATCAGTTCACACAGCAGCTGCACGCTTTCCTGAGCGAGCTGCATATGCCGCTGGATCGGCGCGATGGGAGAACGGCCCAGGAGTTTCCCCAGAGGGCTAGCCATGCTGTCGGTTTCTCTATAAATCGAGGCGCGCAAAGTATAGAACCTGTGGCAGGGGCTGTCTTGCGCGGGAAGGTAAAAAATACCGCTCTGGAATCCACCTTGCGGCAGCGAAGATAGGGGCCTGTGCTAGCATGCGACGCAGGGTCAGACCCCGCGTTACGGCGAGGAAATCATGTTTCAATCCGAGCACAGCAAGACCGTCGAACATCGACTTTCGCTGAAGGAACTCCTGGAGGCACTGCTCTCGGATGGGCGTCTCTCCGCCGCTGATCTTCGCCGCTTGCAATCCCTGGCCACAGGGGCCGTACACCCCCTGGTGTTTCTCGCAGAGCAAAAGCTCAAGGACATCGCCAACCCCGGTCAAATCCTCGATATCACCGTGCTCTTGCAGTGGCTGGGGCAGCGCACGGGCCAGGATGTGGTGGAAATCGATCCCCTGAAGATCAACGTGGCTGCCGTGGCCGAAGTCATGTCGCGCGCCTTTGCGGAACGCCACCGGATTTTGGCTGTGGCGGTGGACGACGAAGAGGTCGTCGTCGCCAGTGCTGAACCTTATCAATGGTCCTGGCAGGGCAACCTCGAGCACGTGGTGCGGCGGCGTATCCGCCGGGTGCTCGCAGATCCGCGGGAAATTGTCCGTTTTACCGGTGAGTTCTACACCATGGCCGGGTCCGTACGCGGGGCCCGGGCCGCTGGTAAGGACAACGCCGCGGGCAGCATTGGCAATCTTGAGCAGATGCTCGAGCTGGGTTCCATGCGTGAACCCGACGCCAACGACCAACACATCGTCAGCATCGTCGACTGGCTGCTGCAGTACGCTTTTGAGCAGCGCGCCAGCGATATCCACATCGAGCCGCGAAGAGACGTCGGCAACGTGCGCTTTCGCATCGATGGGGTGCTCAACTCGGTCTATGAGCTACCCGCCCAGGTATGTGCGGCGGTTACCAGCCGTATCAAGATCCTTGGCCGCATGGATGTGGCGGAAAAACGTCGACCTCAGGATGGCCGCTTGAAAACTCGCGCCCCGGGGGGCAGCGAGGTGGAACTGCGCTTATCGACTTTGCCCACTGCCTTTGGCGAAAAGCTGGTCATGCGTATCTTCGATCCGGAGGTCCTGCAAAAGAGCTTTGGGGAGCTGGGTCTGGCCGACGACGATCTGGCGCGCTGGCACGCGATGACGAATATGGGCAACGGTATCGTCCTCGTTACGGGGCCCACGGGATCGGGCAAGACCACGACCCTATATTCAACCCTTCGCCAGCTCGCTACGGAAGCGGTCAATGTCTGCACCATCGAAGACCCCATCGAGATGGTCGAGGGAGCCTTCAATCAGATGCAGGTCAATCACGGGATTGATCTGGATTTTTCCACCGGTGTTCGCACTCTCATGCGTCAGGACCCGGACATCATCATGATCGGCGAGATTCGCGATCTTGAGACCGCCAATATGGCGATTCAGGCAGCCCTAACGGGTCACCTGGTGCTTTCAACGCTGCATACGAACGACTCCCCAAGTTCTGTGTCGCGACTTCTGGAACTGGGGGCTCCGGCGTATCTGGTCAAAGCGACCCTGCGGGGCATCATGTCTCAGCGCCTGGTGCGGATCCTATGCGACGAGTGCAAACGGGAAGTCCCTGTGAATGAGGAAGGTTGGCAGGAACTCGTCCAGCCCTACGACGTACCCATGCCGGCGACCGTCTACGAGGCTGTGGGTTGCAAACATTGCCGAGGCACCGGCTATCGTGGTCGCCGGGGCATCTATGAGGTCCTGGTCAACAGCTCTGCGGTCCAGGAAGAGATCGTCACCCGGATCAATACCGCACGGCTTCGGGATATTGCCATCGCCGAAGGGATGCAGGCCCTGCGTGTGAGCGGCGCATCTCGTGTCGCCCGTGGTGAAACCACCGTTGAAGAGGTACTGCGAGTCGCGCCCGCCATCTCGCACTGACGAGCGACGGTTCGCTCGGCACAACATGCTTGATCATTCTTCTTTAAATCCTTCCCTCATGGCGCCCGTGGAGGATGCTTGGACGGCAATCCTCGAGGAAGCCTCGGCCAGTGAGCGTTCCATCCTCGAGGCGCTGCCCGAGGATCCAGCCCTTAGTGCGCAGCTGGCCCAGGTTCTGGCCTGCTCTCGTTTTGCCGCCGAGGCGTTTCGTCGCCGACCCTGGTTGCTGGTGCAGCTCTTACAAAGTGGTGCCCTGCATACTCCCTTGCGGGAGGGAGAGCTGCAGGAGTCCCTCGCCCATGAGCTGGGGCAGGCGAACGCCGATGTGGCTGTGGTGTTGCGCCGACTCCGACAGCGGCAGCTCTTGCGCATCATCTGGCGGGATCTCAATCGCCTGGCTCCGACCCTGGAAACCACTCGCGATGTGTCCTGGCTGGCCGAGGCTTGTATCCAGGCGGCCCTTCGTCACTGCAGTGCTGAGCTGGAGGAGAAGTTTGGTGTACCCCGTGGCCGCGATTCTGGCGAACGACAGGAGCTGGTGGTTCTGGCGATGGGCAAGCTCGGTGGCCTGGAACTGAATCTGTCATCAGATGTAGATCTGATCTTCGCCTACCCCGAGCGCGGTGAGACGGAAGGTGCTTCGCGGAGCCTTAGCAACGAAGAGTTTTTCACCCGCGTGGGTCGCGCTCTCATTGCCCTTCTGGACGGAGTGAGTGCCGAGGGGTTTGTGTTTCGCGTCGACATGCGACTGCGACCCTACGGCGACAGTGGCCCCCTGGTGCACAGCTATGCGGGCCTGGAAGCCTACTACCAGGAGCAGGGGCGTGACTGGGAGCGTTACGCCATGATCAAAGCCCGTCCCGTAACCGGGGATGAGGAAACTGTTGCACCCCTCATGGCCTGCCTGCAGCCGTTTATCTATCGTCGCTACGTGGACTACAGCGCCATCGAAAGCCTGCGCTCCATGAAGCAATTGATCGTCGCAGAGGTGCGCCGCCGGGGCTTACAGGGCAACGTTAAGCTCGGTCGCGGAGGGATTCGAGAGATCGAGTTCATCGCCCAATGCTTCCAGCTCATTCGCGGTGGACGTGACGTTTCCCTCCAGGGGCGGGAGCTGTTGCCTATCTTGGCCGAATGCGCGGCCCTGGGCTGTCTACCCGAGGCGGTGACCGTGGAGTTACGTCAGGCCTATGGTTTTCTGCGAGACACCGAACACGCAATCCAGGCCTGGGAGGATCGCCAGACCCAGGAACTTCCCGTAGACGAACTGCCTCAGGCAGCGCTGGCCCAGGCCATGGGTTTTGCGGACTACGCCAGTTTTCAAGCAACCCTGGAAGTCCATCGGACTCGCGTCGCCCAGCACTTCACGGATCTGATCGCGGTGAGCGACGAGGCGGAGTCGACGTCTTCCCCGAACTTGTGGAGCGCGGATTGCGATGCCCAGGAGCTGGCGGCGCTGGGTTTTACATCGGCGGAGCGTCAGGTCGAACGGTTGCGGGAGCTTTTCACGTCCCGTCGCGTGCAGAGCTTGCAACCTGAAGGACGAGAGCGGCTGGATCGTTTTATGCCGCTTCTCCTGGAAGCCTGCGCGGAGTGCGAAGCTCCCGATCTGGCCCTGGAACGCGCGTTGCCACTGGTTATTGCCGTGGCGCGGCGCAGTGCCTATCTGCTGCTCCTTATCGAGAACCCACCGGCGCTGGCGGATTTGACCGCCCTGTGCGCAGCCAGCCCGTGGATTGCCGAGCAACTGGCGAACCATCCGGCCCTTCTCGATGAACTCCTGGATCGGGCGAGCTTGTACTCAGCGCCGGAGCGAGACGTGCTCCAGGCGGAACTGCGCCAGCAGTTGTCCCGTTTGCCCGTGGATGATCTCGAAGGGCATATGGAAGCCCTGCGCTACTTCAAAGCGTCTCAGGTATTGCGTGTAGCAGCTTCGGAAATCACCGATCGTCTGCCTCTGATGAAAGTGAGCGATAAGCTCACCTTTATTGCCGAGGTCTGTCTCGAACAGGTACTTGCCCTGGCCTGGGCCCAGTTAACGGCCCGCCACGGATTGCCCAAGCGAGAAGGATCCGGCAGCGGTTTCGTAGTCATGGCCTACGGCAAGCTCGGTGGCATTGAGTTGGGCTATGCCTCGGATCTGGATTTGGTCTTCGTCTACGACGCCAGCACCAATGGTTACACGGATGGCGAGCGCTCCGTTGATAACGCGACCTTTTACACCCGCCTGGGTCAACGGATGATTCACATCCTTGAAACGCGCATGGCCCTCGGGCAGCTCTACGAGGTGGACATGCGTCTGCGTCCTTCGGGTGCCTCGGGTTTGTTGGTGAGTAGCTTTAAGGGCTTTGCCCATTACGAACGTGAAGATGCCTGGACCTGGGAGCATCAGGCCCTGGTTCGCGCCAGGCCCGTGGCGGGCGACTCGGAACTCGCCGCACAGATCGAGGAGTTGCGACGGGAGATTCTCTGCCGCCCGCGGGATTCGTCGGCCCTGGCGGATGAGGTCAAAGCCATGCGGCAGAAGATGCGCGACCATGCTGGTGTAGCGGCGGACGATGCCGGCTTTCATTTGAAGCAAGGCGTTGGCGGTATCGTGGATCTGGAATTTATGGTGCAATACGCCGTCCTCGCCTGGGCGGCCCACGAGCCTTCCCTCGCCGACTGGTCCGATAACGTGCGAATCCTCGAAACATTAGCCCGGTCGGGTCGGCTTACGGAAGAGCGTTGTCGAGCCCTGAACGATGCCTATCTGGAGCTGCGAAGCGCGACCCACCAACTCGCCCTGCAGCAGCAGACACCCAGAGTTGCGGCGGATCGTTATGCAGACCAACGGATGGCCATCTGTGAAGCCTGGGAAGGAATTTTTGCTGACGCTTGACCGTTAGGGTCTAAGAAGTCAGCCGCCTGTTGCCAGTAAAACGCTTGAGCGTCGGCGAGGCTTCAGAATTCGTTGGGTGACCAGGGGCCACCCGACCGTAAAGCGCACAGATAGCGCAAAGACAGATAACGTAAGAACAGGGAGCAGGAGACGATCATGAATTTCGCGGACCGGGACGGCAGCATTTGGCTCGATGGGGAAGTCATTCCCTGGCGCGAGGCCAAGGTGCATGTGCTAACGCACACGCTGCACTACGGTTTGGGGGTTTTTGAAGGCGTGCGTGCCTACAACACGCCCGATCGCGGAACCTGCATTTTTCGCTTACAGGACCACACGGACCGCCTCTTCAACTCGGCGAAGATTCTGTCCATGGACATGCCCTACGATAAGGACACCCTCAACGAGGCGCAGCGGCTGGTGGTCCGTGAGAACGGCCTTGAGGAAGGGTATCTGCGACCCATGTGCTTCTACGGCTCGGAAGGCATGGGCCTGCGCGCGGACAGTCTGCAGACCCATGTGATGGTCGCCGCCTGGGAATGGCCTTCCTACATGGACCCGGAAGCCGCCAGCCGCGGAATTAAAGTTCGCACCTCTTCCTATACCCGGCACCACGTGAACATCACCATGTGTAAGGCCAAGGCGAACGGGAACTACATCAATTCCATGCTCGCTCTGCGTGAAGCCCTGGATTCTGGAGCAGAAGAAGCACTGCTCCTCGACAACGAAGGCTATGTGGCTGAAGGCAGCGGCGAAAATGTGTTTATCGTCCGGCGGGGCAAGATTCACACCCCGGAGCTGACCTCCTGTCTCGATGGGATTACCCGAGCGACGGTGTTCGCCCTCGCCGATGAACTCGATCTGGAAATCATCGAGCGACGCATTACCCGCGATGAGGTGTATGTGGCCGATGAGGCGTTTTTCACCGGTACCGCGGCGGAGGTCGTTCCAATCCGTGAGCTCGATGGCCGCGAGATCGGCAGTGGCCGGCGAGGTCCTATTACCGAGAAGCTGCAAAGCATGTACTTCGATGCGGTGCGTGGCCGACGCGAGCAAAACGCCGCCTGGTTAACCCCCGTCCGTTGACGTCCGTCGGCTAAGGAGCGAGGTCCTATGGAAGCTCAGGAAAAGGAACTCCCAAGCGGTGTTTTTTATCGTCACTGGGCCGTCCAGGAACCTCGAGCCGTGGCACTTTTGGTCCACGGTCTTGGCGAGCACAGCGGTCGTTACCAGCATGTGGCCGAGGCCCTGGGCCAGCGGGGAATAGCTTGTTTGGCTCCGGACCATCCGGGCCACGGCCGCTCCCCCGGCCACCGTTGTCATATCGCTGCCTTTGAGGATTTTTATCCGGCGCTGGATACGCTCCGAGACGATATCGCCACTACCTATCCCGATCTGCCCTGCTTTCTTATCGGTCACAGCATGGGCGGTCTGATCGCTGGGAACTATCTCCTCACCCGGCAGGAGAGGTTTTCCGGTGCAGCATTTTCTGGAGCGGCCTTTGAGGTCCCGGAACCGCCGGGCGCGGTGGCGATCTTTATCAATCGCCTCATCGCATCCGTCATCCCAACCCTCGGGGTGATGCAACTGGATGCCAGTGAAGTCAGCCGGGACCCAGAGGTGGTGCGCTGCTATCAAGAAGACCCTCTGGTGCACAGCGGAAAAATCAGTGCGGGGTTGGTGGTCGCCTTATTTTCTGCCATGGCCACTCTGGTAGCGGGGCGCGATGGCATCACCCTGCCCGTATTGGTCATGCACGGTGATGGCGATGTGATGACCCCGGCGGCCGGCTCCCAACGCTTTCACGACAGCGTTGGCAGTGAGGATCGCACCCTGCGCATATACCCTGGCCTCTACCACGAGATCTTTAATGAACCGGAGCAGACGCAGGTCCTGCAGGAACTAGGGGACTGGGTCGAAGCCCATCTACCGCCGGCCTAAGCGATGAAAGTACTGATCGCCGGTGCCGCCGGGCAACTTGGCCGCGCTCTGACGACCACGGCTCCCGCAACGCTGACCGCCGTCGCTTTATCCCGTGCACAACTGGACATTACCGATCCTGCGGTGGTGGGACGCTGCCTCGACGAGCATCAGCCCGAGGTGTTAATCAATGCCGCGGCGTATACGGCGGTAGATAAGGCGGAATCGGAGCCGGAGCGGGCCGAGCAGATCAACGGCCAGGGAGCGGGTGTTCTGGCCGCCGCTTGTCGAGAACGCGGTCTGCGCCTGCTGCATGTGTCCACGGACTTTGTTTTCGATGGTTGCGGCAGTTCGCCCTATCTCACCGATGCACCCACCGCCCCTCTGGGGAGCTATGGAATCAGTAAACTCCAGGGCGAAGAGCAGGTGCTGGAGTCGCAGGCCCGGGCGATCATCATGCGCACGGGCTGGGTGTATTCCGCTGGACCGGGAAATTTCCTCTCCACCATGCTGCGTCTCCATCGTGAACGCGATGAGCTGCGCGTCGTGGCAGATCAGGTTGGCACACCCACGGCCGCCGATTCCCTGGCCCTGGCTCTGTGGGCCGCCGCAGCGCGG
>DIYG01000084.1 GCA_002428935.1 Halieaceae bacterium UBA6060 | reverse complement strand
GCGTTTACCTCTCTCCGCGCTTCCTTCGCGCTTCTTGACCTACTACGTACCACCTCTCGTACCACCAACGCCACGGCACACTCACCGCACTCGCCCTACTCCACCCTCGCTTTTCCTCGCGTTCTTCACGCGTCGCACGCCAAACCTCTCACGTAGAAGCCCGGCATACACCCCAGGCAGATCTTTTAGTTCAGCGAGGGCCACAGTGGCATTCGGGTGACTCCCTACGAGGCTAAACAGCCCCTTGGTTCAGGCTAACCGCCTTGGAAAAGGTCGCGTAGTCTTCCCTGGTCACGTCGTCTATGAAGTGCCAGCGGGCATGAACGTCTCGTCGGGTGTACTCCAGTTCAAGAAATCCGCGGTTGTAGAGTTGGCAATACTGCAGTTCGTCGATCAGCACACCGAGGCCCTGGGCCAGAGCCTGGGCCGATGCCTCATCCAAGTTCAGGTAGGTCTCCATTCCCGGTGAGCTGACGCCGGGAGTAGCGAACTCCGTTCCAACGCGGACACCCTCACGATCGTGAAGCTGGCTGTGCCAGGCGTTATGGGTATCTCCGGCGAGGACCACGATTTCCTTGCCTAGAGCACGCACACGCTCGTAGAGGCCTTCTCGCTCCATGGGATAGCCATCCCAGGCATCGAGGTTGTAGGGCAGTTTTTGCGCCAGACGCTGTGTGCGCTCCACACCTAGAGCTTCACCCGCCAAGAGCGCCTGCTTATCGGCGACAAGATCACCGATCAAAGCCTGGGTAGCTCCGGCTTCTCCACCGGAGAACAATCCACGCAGAAGTTGCGCAGGCATCTCCATGCGGGCCATGAGCACCTGCTGCCCGAGAACCTGCCAGTGAGCGGGCGACGTCGCCAGGCCCTCATACAACCATTCTCGCTGTGCAGAACCGAGCAGACTGCGCTCTGGCGCATAAAGCTGCTGCTGAAAGCGCTTCCCATCCAGTTCACCGCTGTCCTTATCTAAGAAATCACCGTAGGCGAGTTGCTCATCCCGGCCAATCAGCCGCGTATCCAGCATATGCATGGACAGCAAGTCGCCAAAATCGAAACGGCGGTAGATTCGTCCATCTTCATCTGGCACCACAGGACGGAGGGGCATCCATTCGAAGTAGGCTTGCACCGCCGCCGCCTTGCGGGCCGCGAAATCCCCTTCTTCCGCGCTGTGGTTTTCCGCGCCGTCCATCCAGGTATCGTTAGCGATTTCATGATCGTCCCATACGGCAATCATCGGCGCCGAGGCGTGTAGGGCCTGAAGATCTTCATCGCCTCGATACACCCCGTAGCGCCGACGATAGTCGTCGAGCGTGTAGAGTTCCCCCGCGTTGTTTTCCGGTAGCGCTCGACCCAATTCAACAGCACGGTCCGTGCCATAACCGCCCATGCCATATTCGTAGAAGTAATCGCCGAGATGCACAAACACATCGATGTTTGGCAGTCTCGCGGCCTCGCGGTAAGCATGGAAATAGCCAGCAGGATAGTTAGAGCAGGAGAAGACCGCCATACGCAGAGATGAAGGCGAGCCCGTAGGCAGGGTCCTGGTCCGACCGATGGTGCTCGCCCTTTCCTTACTCAAAAAGCGATAGAAGTACTCTTGACCGGGCTGGAGCTCGTCGACATCGAGCTTGACGGTGAAATCTCGCTCGGCGGTCGTCGTAACGCGACCGCTACGTATAACGCGGCGAAAGTCGGCGTCATCCGCAAGTTCCCAACCTAGCTCCACCGTGCCTGCCGCCGTCTGTGGTACCGCTCGGGTCCAAAGCATGATGCCTTCGGCGGTGGGATCACCGCTGGCAACACCATGACTAAAGCTCGCTGAAGAAAGAGCGCTGCGGTCTGATCCCAGGGTGCAGCCGCTGAGACGGGTAGACACCCAAATGGTGCTGGCCAGCACGGCCGAATGACGTAGAAGGTCGCGACGACGAATAGGCATTTCGGTCTCTCTCTCGGGCAAAAGGGCCAGCCTACACGAAGAAGATTAAAACGCCGTTACGATAGTACCGTTTCTCTACCGTGATAACGAAGAGCCGGGAGACCGGTCATGCCGGCCTCCCGGTGTTTCCGCCAGGGGTTGCGGGAACCTGGAAAAACTCAGTTAGCGGCGGCGAGGGCCGAGTTGCTCACTTCCGCAATGGCGCGGGAAAGGCTGTCTTCGTAGCAGTCGCGATTTCGTGTCGCCTGGGCAAGACTACCGGCCACACGCAGATCGTCAGAGCCACAAACCTGCTCCGCGGCTCGGCTGAGGCGGTAGTACAGGATTTCTTGCGCTTCCGGCGTGGTCAGATCAAGGTCAGCAACACTCACGGTACGTTTCACGGTTTCTGTCATGGCATCGGCAGTCACGGTAGTGACGCTCTCGGCATGCGTGGCCAGAGAACCCAAGGCAAGAAAAGCACAGACACTGCCGGTAATTAGGGGTTTGCTAAAAAAGTTCATGGTCGGTCTCCAGTAGGGGCATCTAGGATCGGGCTGTTCCATGTGGGCGTTCTCGTTCCCTCGCCTTGCCCACGACTGCAAAGCTAGGCGTCAAAGGTGAAAGCCGAAAGAGCCTTTCGTTGAAATGCCGTGAAAGAACGACGAGTTGAGCGAATCCAGCGGCGAAAGGTAAACGTACTCCTAGCCAATCCCACGCATTTCGACAGCCAGGGCACAAGGCTTACAATGCCCGCCCGCAACCAAGAGTGGTTTCCATGAAGTACCGCGGTAGCGCCAACTTCGATCATCGACAAGAGCCACGTATCGGTGTGCTCATCACGAACCTGGGTACGCCAACGGCGCCCCACAAGAAGGCTTTGCGCCCGTATCTGAAGCAGTTCCTCTCGGATCCCAGAGTTGTTGAGGTTCCTCGTCTACTCTGGTGGCTGATCCTCAATGGGGTAATCCTAAACGTACGCCCTGCGCGATCCGCAGAAGCCTATAGCACCGTATGGACGGAAGAAGGGTCGCCGTTGATGATCCACACGCGCAACCAGGCCAAGGGCCTTGCGCAACGCTTGTCTGAGCAACACGGTGATCGAGTGATCGTCGACTTCGCCATGCGCTACGGACAGCCATCCATCAGCGGGGCCATCCAGAGACTGTTGGATCGCGGTGCACGGCAGCTCCTCGTCCTACCGCTGTACCCCCAGTACAGCGGACCGACGGGAGGCTCTACCTTTGACGCCGTGGCGGAAGACTTTCTGCAACGCCGCTGGCTGCCCGATCTTCAATTCGTTGCCAACTATCACGATCAAGGGGGGTATATTCAGGCCTTGGCCGATAGCATCCGCCAGCATTGGCAGGAGCACGGACGGGCCGACAAGCTAGTCTTCTCCTACCACGGAGAACCTCGTCGCTACCTTAACGAAGGTGACCCCTATCACTGCCAGTGTCATAAGACCTCAAGGCTGGTAGCGGAGCACCTTGCCCTTAACGAGGACGAGTATCTGACCAGCTTTCAGTCTCGTTTTGGGCGCGAGGAATGGCTGAAGCCCTACACCGATGAAACCTTGAAAACACTGCCAGAGACGGGGGTACGCTCCCTACAGGTCGTTTGCCCGGGTTTCTCCGCCGACTGTCTTGAGACCATCGAAGAGATTGGCGAGGAGAACCGCGAGTATTTCCTGGAAGCGGGTGGGGAGCGCTACGAGTACGTGCCCTGTCTTAACGACGGAGAGGCTCACCTGGATTTTCTTGCCCACCTCGTCGAAGGGCGTATCGCCCCCTGGGTTGCCCACGATGACAGTCCAGCGAAAGACGTTGCACAGCGCGCTGCAGCGGTCGAGAAAGCCATCTCAGCGCTGTGACAAACTCATCACCAGCCCGTGGCTGTGCTCCGGTGTAGCGTTCGCCATGAGATAGGACACCGCAATGCCCAGGATAAACACAACCGTAAGCTTTACACGGTCGTGGCTATGAAACTGGACCTCCGGCACCAAATCACTCAAGGCGATACATACAAAGGCCCCGGCGGAAAAGGCGAGCGCGGCGGCAATCAATTCCCCCGCGGAGCTGTCCATACCCATGGCGTAGCCATAAAACAGCAGGGCACCCAAAGGGCATACCAGGGCGAACAGCAAATTTGCCGTCCCCTGAGCCCGAGCACTCGCCCCCCCAGCTTTCATCAACGCTGTGATCGACATGGCGTCCAAGGGCTTGTGGAATAGAATCGCCAGGAACACCCCGAAACCAATCAGTTCTTCACTGTGACCATGAGGTGTCGCGAGTAGAGCTGCCCCCAGCGCGACACCATCGACAAACGTGTGGAAGGTAAGCCCGACCAATACACCCTTCCAACGGATGGGTGGTGGTTCCTGCCCCGCGGGCATCGCGGCGATAGACTCCTCATGCTCGTGCTCACAGTCCCCGCCCAGGACTGCCGGGTAGTCGGGCTGGTGGAAGTGCAGGAGTCGCAGCAAGAGAAGCATGGTCACCAGACCAACAACAGTCCAGATCATGGTGTCGTTAATGCCGCGCTCCCCACCAAGGGTCAGTACCGCATGGGGCAAGAGGTGAAAGAACGCGATACCCAGCATGAGCCCGGAAACCAGGCTCATGGCGAGCTGGGTGCGGGTATGGGTCATGGTGATGCGCTGGGGAAGACTCCCACCGGCCATGGAGGAAATCACCAGGGCTACGGCGTACAGCCCTAGAATTGCCAAGGGCTCCATCACAAGAGCACCAAATTGTCGCGATGAATCAACTCCGGCTCTCCTCCGTAGCCCAGAACCGCAGCAATGTCCTGGGAGCTTCGCCCCACGATCTGCCGCGCTTCCTCCGCGCTGTAGTTACTCAGGCCTCTGGCCACCTCGGCGCCGGACGCATCCCGACATAGAAGAACGTCGCCACGCTGAAAATCTCCCTCGACAGATCGCACCCCGACGGGGAGCAGACTCTTGCCAGAGCTGCGCAGCACCTTGACCGCACCTTCATCGATCTCAACCACCCCGCGAAAGGTCACCAGGCTCGCTAGCCATTGGCGACGGGCCTTCTGCGGCGCGTTACCGCTCTCAAGCCAGGTGCCCAAGGGCTCACCAGCTGCCAAACGCACCAGTACCTGAAGCTCCTTTCCACCGGCGATCAGGGTCTCCGTACCGGAGCGCGCCGCCAAACGAGCGGCTCGCAACTTGGTAATCATCCCGCCGCGGCCAAGGGCACCGCCATCGCCCACCATGGCGTCGAGGCTAGGGTCATTCGCCGGGGCATGAGCCACCTTTGTAGCTGCGGAGTCGTGGCGGGGATCTCGGTCAAACAATCCCGACTGATCGGTGAGCAACGCCAGCACGTCGGCGTCTACGAGATTAGCCACCAGGGCCGCGAGGGTATCGTTGTCGCCAAAGCGGATCTCGTCGGTAACTACCGTGTCATTCTCGTTAATGATCGGTATCACACCGCGATCTAACAGCGAACTGAGGGTGCCTCGCGCATTCAGATATCGATCTCGCGCCTCCACATCGTCATGACCCAGAAGAATCTGCGCCGTCAGGTAACCTCGTTCGGCAAAGGCCTGCTCATAGCGTTGGAGCAGGGCCGATTGACCAACCGCGGCGGCCGCCTGGAGCTCGTGCAGCTCTTCCGGTCGCTGCGACTCCCCAAGGCGTAGCAAACCCGCCGCAACGGCGCCGCTGCTAACCAATAGGACTTCGCAACCCCGGGCACGAAGAGCCGTAAGCTGTTCTACCAGATCGCCAATGACCGAATCGTCAATCCCGCGGCCATTATCCGTAAGGAGCGCGCTGCCAACTTTGACCACCCAACGCCGCGCGTCTCGTGCCCAGGCTCGCGATTGACCACTCAAGGCACGTACTCCACTTCCACATCGAAGTCGTCGTCATCGCCGTCATCGTCCGCGGAGGAATCCCTGCGAGCAGCCCGTCTTTGAGCACGGAGAGCTTCGACTCGTTCCCGAGCTTCCTGCTGCATGGCAATCTGCGCTTCCCGCTCCACCTCCCGAAGTTCGGGATTGGCCGCCTCTTCTTCTCGGAGCTCCTCAATGCGGGTCATGAGCCCCTGGCAAAGTCGCTCCGTGCCCTCACCACTGATGGCGGATACCACATAGAGAGGCCCCGTCCAGGCCAGCCCGTCGATGATGGAATCCCGTATCGCGTTGAGCGCATCCGGAGCCAAAAGATCGGCCTTGTTGAGCACCAGCCAACGCTCGCGGGTCGCCAGGGTAGGACTGAAATTAGCCAGCTCCTGGGCAATAGCGACAGCATTTGCCGCTGGGTCACTGCCATCGAACGGCGCCACATCCACCAGATGTAAGAGTATGCGGGTACGGGTCAAATGCTTGAGAAAGCGAATCCCCAGGCCCGCACCATCGGATGCGCCTTCGATGAGCCCGGGTATGTCCGCTAGGACAAAGCTGCGCAAGGCATCTACCTTCACCACCCCCAGCTGCGGCACCAGGGTTGTGAATGGATAGTCCGCCACCCGGGGACGAGCCGCAGAAACCGCCCGTATCAAGGTTGA
>DIYG01000046.1 GCA_002428935.1 Halieaceae bacterium UBA6060 | reverse complement strand
CGCGCAGCCGCTGCTGCCGTAAAACGGCACCTCAAAAAGCTTTCTCGCGAAAACCGCAAGCGCGTCCGCCTCTACTAAGACTCTTCCGGCCTGACCTGTTCAGGCCCTCGCTCTACCGGCTTCCACAGCCGGTACCGCCGCTGATAACTCGCCCAGATGTATCGGGCACGGACCTTTAAACGCGGAGCACGTCATGTCCTCAGCCACCCAGGCCGCCATAAAAGTGGCCATGAAAGAGGCGATGAAGAGCCGCGAAAAGGCCAGACTCGCGACCATCCGCCTCATCCAGGCCGAATTCAAGCGCGTTGAAGTCGACGAACGCATCGAGCTCGACGAAGCGCGGGTGATGCTTATCCTCGACAAAATGGTCAAACAGCGCCGCGACTCCCAAAAACAGTACGAAGAAGCCGGTCGCGAGGAACTCGCAGCCATCGAAGCGGCGGAAATCCTTGTGATTCAAGAATTCTTGCCGGCCCCCCTGTCGGAAGCAGAGCTTGAGACTCTTATTGACGGAGCCATCGCCGGAGCCGATGGAACGGGCATGGCGGCAATGGGCGCCGTAATGGCGCAATTGAAGCCCAAGCTTCAGGGCCGGGCCGATATGGGAGCCGTTAGCCAGAAAGTCAAAGCGCGTCTCACCGGCTGACCATTTGCATTTCCGCCGACGGTGCACCGGCGTATCGTCGCTCTGAACAAGTTCATCGCGCCCATCACCGGGCGAAATCCACAAGACATTTAGTAGCGCAACAATGCAATCAGGCGGCTCAGAACGGCTATGGGCGTCAGTGACCAGCGTCTTAGAGGAACGGAAACCACCCCGATTCTAAGCATCCGCCGCTGCCCGTGGCATACTCCGACCACTCCATAGAAAGCCTGACCCATGGCCGGACGAATCCCCCAAACCTTCATCGACGACCTCCTAGATCGTGTCGACATCGTCGACGTGATTGACCGGCGTGTGAAGCTGAAAAAAACGGGGAAAAACTACAGCGCCCGATGCCCATTTCACGAAGAGAAAACCCCATCTTTCAGTGTTAATCCCGATAAGCAGTTCTTTTACTGCTTCGGCTGCGGTGCCGGCGGCAATGCTCTGGGTTTTCTCATGGATTACGAGAACATCGACTTCCCCCAGGCGGTGGAAAATCTCGCCGGCGGATTGGGTCTGGAGGTTCCCCGGGAACAAACCCGTGGCCGCGAGGGCAATGCGCCAAAGGAATCTCCGAATAAGGCGCTCTATGATCTTATGGAGCGATGTGCGAGCTACTATCGCGACGCCCTACGACAGCATCCCGCCCGGGAAAAGGCCGTGGCGTATCTGAAGAATCGGGGTCTTACGGGAGTCATAGCTCGAGATTTCGGTCTCGGAGTCGCTCCGCCAGGGTGGGACAACCTTTTAAAACACCTTGGCGATGACGATGCCACCGTCAAGCAGGCGATTGAAGGCGGCGTGGTCGTACGTAACGACAAGGGTCGAGTCTACGATCGCTTTCGAGATCGCATAGTGTTTCCCATTCGGGATCGCCGCGGGCGCGTTATCGCCTTTGGCGGTCGAGTCCTCGGTGACGAGAAGCCGAAGTACCTCAACTCACCGGAAACCCCAATCTTTCATAAGGGAAGGGAGTTATACGGCCTCTTTGAAGCCCGACGAGCCAATCGCAAGCTAGAGCGAATCATCGTTGTTGAGGGCTATATGGATGTTATTGCCCTGGCTCAGGCGGGTATCACCTATGCCGTGGCCACCCTGGGCACGGCGACCAGCAGCGAGCATCTGGAGCGTATCTTTCGCGTTGTCCCGGAGGTGGTGTTCTGCTTCGACGGCGATGATGCGGGACGCAAGGCAGCGGAGCGCGCCCTGCACAATGCCCTACCGGCCATGGCTGATGGGCGCCAGGCGCGATTCTTGTTCCTTCGCGAGGGCGAAGATCCCGATTCCCTGGTGCGTAAAGACGGCCCGCAGGCCTTCCTTGATTTGACCACGGCGGCCCAGCCCCTGGAGGAATTTCTCTTTCAAAGTCAGGCCACGGGCCTGGCCCTGGACACCATGGAAGGACGAGCCAGCCTATCTAAACGGGCCCTGCCCCTTATACGCCAGCTACCCGAGGGCGTGTTCCGCGAGCTTATGTACCAGGCCCTCGCGGAGCGCACAGGTCTGGAGCTTGCCAGTCTCATGAAGCTGGAAGTTCCGCCCCCGGCACCTCCTGCTGACGAGCCTCCACCGGCGGACTACGAGGCCTGGGACCCGGGGGCCGCCTCTCCCAACGACGAGCCCCAGTGGCTTGAAGGCGGGTCGGAAGAAGAACCCACGCCTCGGCAGCGCCTTCCCCTGAACCACCCCCTGTCTGCCTACGCAACCCTGGTGCAGGAGGCCATCGCTCTGCTTCTGCACAAACCCTCCATCGCGGCTCTCGCCGACCCGAGTGCCCTAAAGGACCAGGACAGCACCGAAAGCACCCTCCTGCGGGAAATTCTCGAGCTTTTGCGCAAACGCCCGGAATCCAGTACCGGCATGCTCCTGGGCCACTGGCATGGCACGGCGGAAGGTGAACTATTGGCCCAGCTCGCCGGCCAGGAGCGCTTGATCCCCGCCGATGGCATCGAAGCCCAATTTGCCGACATCGTGCGTCGCCTCTCATCGCTGCCCTTGCGGCAGCGGATTCTCGAGGAAATAAACGCCCTTAAGAGCCGTCCTTATGAACAACTGAGCGCCGATGACAAGGCCCGCCTGCCGGAACTGTTGAAAGCCTTGCGGGATCTCGATACCCGCAGCGGCCCAGCCCAGAGCTAGTCCGGCCTGTCTGGCTTGTGAACGGGCTTTTTTTACTGGTTTGTGCTAGACTGGCGGGCTGATTTCGAGTCTTTCTGCATCGCTGTCCCGCCTGGGGCGGCCCGATTCAAACAAGGTACCTAATGAACGACGCCGTTACACAACAATCGCGTTTGAAGTCCCTGATTGCCAAGGGAAAGGAGCAGGGCTACCTGACCTACGCGGAGGTCAACGACCACCTTCCGGAAGACATATCGGATCCGGATCAGGTCGAAGACATCATCCAGATGATCAACGACATGGGGATCCAGGTCTTTGAGCAAGCTCCCGATGCCGACGAACTGCTCCTTACGGAAGGTGACGGCTCTGCTGACGACATCGCCGCCGCGGAAGCCGCCGCAGCCCTGGCTGCCGTGGAAACGGAAGCGGGCCGAACCACGGACCCGGTGCGTATGTACATGCGCGAAATGGGCACCGTCGAACTGCTCACCCGGGAAGGCGAAATCGTTATCGCCAAGCGTATCGAAGAGGGCATCCGTGAATTGATGGCGGCCCTGGCCTTCTTCCCCGGCTCCGTAAAGGCCGTTCTCGATCACTACACGGCGGTCACCAAAGAAGAGCGCAAGCTGGCGGATATTCTCGTCGGTTATCTCGACCCCGCGGATCATGTGCCCTCGGCACAGCAAATCGCAGAACAGCAGGCCGCAAAAGCCCAGGGCCAGGAAGATGACACGGCGGTAGACACCGGCCCTGACCCCGTTGAAGCGAAAAAGCGATTCACGGCTCTGAAGCGTCAGTTCAATAAGACCGAAAAGGTAATTGGCGACAAAGGTCGCCAGGACACCGCTGCCATCAAAGAGATGGAGAAACTCGGTGAGCTGTTCAAGTTCTTCAAGTTCACCCCGAGGATCTTCGATCCTCTAAACGACGAGGCTCGCGCCGCTTTGAGCAACGTCCGTGAACAAGAACGGGAGATCATGACCATCGCTGTGCGCCGTTCCGGCATGCCGCGCAAAGAGTTCATCAAGTCGTTCCAGGGCAGCGAGTCCAACCTCAAGTGGGTTTCTCGCCATGCGCGCAAGAAGGACTACGGCACCAAGCTGAATAACCAGAAAGACGAAATCCAGCGCGCTCAACGCCGGATATTGCAGATCGAAGAAGAGACGGGGTTGTCCGTTACGGAAATCAAGGAGATTAACCGTCGCATGTCCATGGGCGAAGCCCGGGCCCGGCGCGCAAAGAAAGAAATGGTTGAGGCCAACCTGCGTCTGGTGATCTCGATTGCCAAGAAGTACACCAATCGCGGCCTGCAGTTCCTGGACCTGATCCAGGAAGGCAACATCGGTCTAATGAAGGCGGTAGACAAATTCGAGTATCGCCGCGGCTATAAATTCTCGACCTACGCCACCTGGTGGATCCGTCAGGCCATCACCCGCTCCATCGCGGACCAGGCTCGTACGATCCGTATCCCCGTGCATATGATCGAGACCATCAACAAACTCAACCGAATCTCCCGGCAGATGCTCCAGGAAATGGGTCGCGAACCCACACCCGAGGAGCTCGGTGAGCGGATGGAGATGCCCGAAGACAAAGTGCGCAAGGTACTGAAAATCGCCAAAGAGCCGATCTCCATGGAGACGCCTATCGGTGACGATGAAGACTCCCATCTGGGCGATTTCATCGAGGATCAGACCATCGCCTCACCTATCGACTCCGCCACGGGTCAAGGGCTTCAGGAAGCAACCAAGGACGTACTGTCGGGTCTTACGGCACGAGAGGCCAAGGTGCTTCGCATGCGTTTCGGTATCGATATGAACACGGACCACACCCTGGAAGAAGTCGGCAAGCAGTTCGACGTCACCCGGGAGCGAATCCGTCAGATCGAAGCCAAGGCTTTGCGCAAGCTTCGCCACCCTACGCGGTCGGATTACCTACGCAGCTTCCTGGACGAAAACTCCTAGGCGATAGGATCCACAGAAGCGTCTGCGGATACACGCATACAACAGCACGAATCACGGGGCGCCTTGGGCGCCCTTTTTTTGCCCTGGGAAAACTTGCTAACGGGGCCGCCCGGCACCGGTAGAGAATTTCTAGTCCCCTCTGGCAGGATCTATCCCCACGTGTACACTGGTCCTGGCCCACTCGAATTTGATATCTAAAGAGGCTTGATCATGCGCCGCTCCGCTATTGCCGCTTTTCTGGCGACTCCCGTCGCCCTATGGACCTTGGCGACCTTTGCCGATGAAGCCGTCTACCATGCGCCACCGGGGCGCGAGGATTCCGCCCCTTATTCCGAGGCAGTTATCTACGACGACTTTATTTTTCTCGCGGGACAATTGGGCTACGTGCCGGGCACCCGTGAGCTTGCGGCCGGCGGCATCGGCCCCCAGACAGCCCAGGCGCTGACAAATATGCGGGCCGCCCTCGAGCGGGCCGGGGGCAGCATGGATAGGGTCTTGAAATGCACGGTGTTTCTCGCCGATATGGACGAATGGGCTGCCATGAATGAGGCCTACGTCGAGTTCTTCCCCAACAAACCCGCGCGCAGTGCCATTGGGGTGTCCCTCGGCGGCGGCGCAAAAGTTGAAATTGAATGTATCGCCGCGGCCCCCGACGACGACATGGAAGAAGAGGACGAGGGCGCCCCGTCTTGACCTGGGCTTTAGCTGCCACCCGCTCTTTTTCCCAGCTCTTTAACCCCCATAACGAGAATAATCATGCAACAACTCTCAGGCCTCGACGCCTCCTTTTTGTATCTCGAAACCCCCAACTCTCCCATGCATATCTCGGGTCTATACATCTACACCCAGGAAACGGCGCCGGGAAAGCAGGTTCGCTTCAAACAGATCCTTGAGTCCATTACCGCTCGAGTACAACGTATGCCGACGCTGTCGCGACGCCTAAAAACCGTTCCCCTTGGCCTTGACCACCCCTACTGGGTCGACGACGGCCACTTTGATCCCGAGTTCCATATCCGCCATGTCGCGCTGCCAGAGCCCGGTGACTGGCGTCAGTTGTGCATTCTGCTCTCACGGATTCACGCTCGCCCCCTGGACCGGGCGCGGCCTCTCTGGGAAATCTACGTGATCGAAGGCCTGGACCGGGTAGAAGGCTACCCGAAGGGCAGCTTTGCTCTGTTTTCGAAGATGCATCACGCGGCCGTCGATGGCACATCGGGCATGGAAATCACCGCCGCAATCCACGATCTGGATCCCAAGGTGAAGCTTGAGTCCCATGACAACTGGCGAGATGCGGAGCCCGAGCCCAGCGCCTTGTCCTTGCTTCGTCGTGCGCAGATGAACAGTCTTCGCCAACCCCTTAGGTTTATCTCCGTGGCCCGCAATACGGTGCCCGGCTTCGCCCAGGCCTTTATGCAATTGCGCCGCGGCGAGTTGAAACGAGTCGGCACCGTGCCTCGCACCCGCTTCAACGACAACGTATCACCGTATCGAGTGTTCAACGCCGTGAGCCTGCCCCTGGTGGATATCAAAGCCATCAAAAATGCCGTCGACGGAGCAACGGTAAACGATGTCGCCATCACCATCGTCGGCGGGGCCCTACGGCGCTACTTGGACGCTCATAAAGAACTGCCCGCTGAGTCCCTGGTCGCCATGGCCCCGGTGAATGTTCGCGACAAGAAGGAGAAAGGCACCGGCGGGAATATTGTCTCGACCATGTCGGTGAAAGTGCGAAGCGATGTTGAAGGCTCCCGCGACCGTCTCGTAGCCGTACACGAAGGCACCCATTCGGCCAAGGAGCTGGCCAATGCCATCGGCGCCAAGTCCATGACCGACTACTCGCAATTCATCCCCAGCACCCTTACAGCCCAGGCCGCTCGCCTGGCGAGCCGGTGGCACTTGATGAATCGCATCAGCCCCATCTACAACTGCGTCATCACCAATGTGCCAGGGCCCCAGGTACCCATCTACTGCACCGGTGCAAAGATGCTCTCAAACTTCGGCACAGGGCCCGCAGTGGACGGTCTGGGACTGTTCCATGTGATCAGCAGCTACTGTGGCGAATTCACCATCTCGGCGACCAGTTGCCGAGAGATGATGCCAGACCCGGAGTTTTACCGGGATTGCTTGCAAGATAGCTTCGAAAGTCTAAAGCGTGAAACTATTGGTGATGCCTCGGCAGTGAGAAAACCTCGTGCTAAAAAGGCCCCAACAAAGCGCAAAGCCCCAGCCCGGAAAGCTAAGGCTCCAAAGGCCAAAAGCCGCGCTAAAGCGCGGCCCAAGACGCGTCCCAAACAGCGCTCCGCTGCCTGAGGTCTGCAAGCCGTATCCTGGAATGATCGGCTAGAGGGGCTCCGTTAGCACCGAGATCATAGTCTTGATGCCGTCGCGGTAATTCCCCAGGCGAAGGTTCTCGTTGGGACTGTGCTGATTGTTATCGCGGTTGACCGTGGGAACGGTTACCGCGGGTACCCCCAGGGTAGTCACAAACGGTGATATGGGAATGGAGCCTCCGCTCATGCGAATCCGCACCGGCTCTTCTTCAAAGGCGCGCACAAGAGCCCGCTGCAACCATAAGCCCACCTCGGAATCGAATTCCGTGCGAAAGGACTGGTAGTGGTAGTCCCAGGTTAGCGTGGCGACTTTCTCATGCGCCATGCGGATAGCCTTGTCGGGCACCGTATCAATTAGGTGATAACCCTGTTTGCGAATGTGTTCCTCGATCAAACCCACGAGCCGCTCGGCATCGGTTTCCAGCACCAGTCGAAGATCAATTTCCGCCCGCGCCCAACCGGGAATGATGGTTCGCGCTTCCTCATTGATCCAGCCCGACTGCATTCCACGGATATTGAGCGACGGGTACTGGATGGCCTCCTGATAGTAGCGCCCCACCTTGTCAACGGACCCTAGCTGTAGCCGATCTCGAATACCCGTCTCGTCGTCGGGCACAGCGCGCAGGATCTCTTCCGTTGCCGCATCGATGCGGATGCCATCGTAGTAGCCCGGGATTGTCACCCGTCCGTCAGCATCTTTCATGGATGCCAGGAGTTGGGCCAAACGCAGCGCAGGATTCGGGGCGTAGTTGCCAAAGTGGCCGCTGTGCTGCGGCACCACGGGACCATAGGTAGTCAGCGTCAGATCCGCGATACCTCGAGCACCAAAGGTCAGGGTGGGTCGATTGGTGATGTGCCTGGGCCCGTCGAAAATCACCAGCATATCCGCCGCCAACATTTCGCGATTCTTCTCCACAGCTGCTGGCAATCGGGGGGAGCCCAGTTCCTCTTCGAAGTCCATAATGACCTTCATGTTGAAGTTCGGAGTAAGGCCTTCGCCCTTGATACTGTCCAAAGCGGCAAGCAGCATAGCCACGGGCCCTTTCGCATCGGAAGCGGCTCGGGCAAACACGCGCATATCGTCATCGTAGTTCTCAATGGCGCTCCAGGGGAGAGCCTGCCAGTTTCCGTCCTCATCCTGTTGCTTCAGGGTCGGCTCATAAGGTGATTCCTGAAACCAGCGGCTAGGGTCTACGGGCTGCCCGTCGATCTGCAGGTATATGAGTACCGTTTTACTGGCCTCCGGCACTTTTCGTTCCGCCAGGAGTAAAGGCACCGTAGGTGTGGCAATCCGCTGGGTAACGAATCCACGCTCTTCGAAGGCGTCTTCGCACCACAGGACGTTCTTCTCGATATCCTCGGGGAAATTGGCGTCGTTGGGAATGGTCAGTATTTCTCGAAGCAGGGGAAAGGACGCCCGCGCCTGGGCCTGGGCGAGAACCTCCAGGGCATCGGCGTCGGGCTGTCGAGCATCTACGGCCTGAATGCTCAACAGCGCAAGGCCCAAAACCAGCGAGAACGGCCACCGGGCACAACGAAAGAAGGACAACATAAACTACTCCTGTACAAAAAATCGGGGACTGAAAAACGGACGCTTAGGCCCTAGCAAACCGGGATCGACCCTATGCAAGCGCGTCGTCAACAAAGCCGTGAAAATCCGCGGCGGCAGATTCGAGACCGCCAAAAAGCAGCGTGTCATTCGCACCGCTGGCAAACCCGCGCTGGGCCTCGACGCAAACGTGAATATCCTCTGCCTCGAATACCCCCCGATCAATAAGCCTGAAGGACCGCTCGTAGTGCGCTTGCAACTCTTCCGTGATCTCCCCGGGAGGTACCAGCATGCTGTGAACAAAAATCGTTTCGTCGGCGCCCTGAGGAAACAAGCTGATGATGCTGTTGTAATCCGGGTGCATGATCGCCACGGACGTGGGGAACAGCGTGTAAGAGAAGGTGGCATGGTGTCGTAAATCCAACGCATCTTTGTCCAGACCCGCCGCTTCGCGAATCTCGTTCCGCGCCACCGCATTTCGAATATGTCGACCCACCGTGTCGGTCTCGGCCAGAGCATCGGGAAAGAACGGCCCCACGGTGTTCTTATGCAGACGCACCACGTGATAACCGTCGAGAAAAGCATCTTGCACCAACTTCCAGTTGCAGCGAATACGCTTGATGCTTTGGGTAAAGAATTGCGCTTTAGAGAGTTCAAACAGTTCAAGGTCAGCGCCCAGACCGGCGAGATGGGCGTCCAGATCCATGGACTTCTCTGGCGTGGCCTGAACCCAAACCAGACCATGGCGTTCCTCCGTAGGTAGGGCAATCAGTCCGTTCTCGGACAGATCCAGGTCCGTAAAGCTCTCGGGGCGCGGCACGTTGCGTAACTTGCCGTCCAGGCCATAGGTCCAGGTGTGGTAAGGGCAAATCAGCGACCGCAGATGGTAGCGCCCTTCCTCCTTGATCAAGCGCATACCGCGATGGCGACAGACGTTCATAAACGTGCCGACCCGCCCCGTTTTGTCACGCATGGTAAGTAGAGGTAGGCCCAGCCAGTCGTAGGCGATGCCATCGCCGGCCTCGGGAATCTGCGATCCATGGGCGACGATCTGCGGGATACCCAGAATGAGGGTCTCGTGCTCGCGACGAAAACGGAACTCATCCGTGTAATGAGCCACCGGCACACGTCGCGCACAAGGCTCGGGGTCGGGGCGTCGGCTCGCGTCTCGCTCAACCAAACGCTCTACCAATACCCGGGGATGATCGACTCCTGGAGAATCCACGGTGCTGCCGTCCTTCGTCATTATTTTTCCTATCTTGGCATCGTGCCCGTATCAGGTCCAACGAGGAGCGCCGCACTGTGAGCCACCAGAGCAGGGGATATTTGAGCGAAAAATAACCGCATAAGCCTTGCTGAGAAACCGCACGCAACTGTGTATCCTGCGCGCCCTTCCCCGCACTACCGAAAGGACTTCTCTTGTTCTCCACCCTGCACCAGGATTGGCTCGCCAATGCCCGCAACGATCTTTTGGCCGGTCTGGTAGTCGCCCTGGCCTTGATACCCGAGGCCATCGCCTTCTCCATCATCGCCGGTGTGGACCCCAAGGTAGGTCTATACGCCTCGTTCTGTATCGCCGTGGTGATCGCGTTCGCCGGAGGGCGTTCGGGGATGATTTCTGCGGCGACAGGTGCCATGGCTCTGGTGATGGTGGTCCTGGTAAAAGAGCACGGATTGCAGTACCTGCTGGCGGCAACCATTTTGACCGGTGTTTTGCAGATCATCGCCGGCTGGGTCCGCCTGGGAAGCCTCATGCGGTTTGTGTCGCGATCGGTGGTTACGGGGTTCGTAAACGCCCTGGCCATACTAATATTCATGGCCCAGCTACCCGAACTCATAGACGTCACCTGGCACGTCTATGCCATGACCGCCGCAGGCCTGGGGATCATCTATGGCCTGCCCTACGTGACCCGCGCCGTCCCCTCACCGTTGATCACGATACTGGTGCTTACGGCGGTAGCCATGGTCTTCGAACTGGATATCCGCCGGGTAGGCGATATGGGAGAACTACCGGATAGTCTTCCCATCTTTCTCTTACCCGATGTGCCGCTGAACCTGGAAACCCTTGGCATCATCTTTCCCTATGCCCTTACGCTTATGGTCGTGGGACTCCTCGAATCCCTTATGACCGCAACGATTGTCGACGACCTTACGGATACGAAAAGCGATAAGAACCGCGAATGCGTTGGCCAAGGCATCGCCAATATCGCCAGCGGTTGCATCGGCGGCATGGCGGGCTGCGCCATGATCGGCCAGTCCGTCATCAACGTGAAATCAGGTGGCCGTGGACGCCTGTCTACCCTTTCCGCCGGCCTGTTCTTGCTGATCATGGTGGTGTTCCTCGATCAATGGGTCAGCCAGATTCCCATGGCGGCGCTGGTGGCTGTGATGATCATGGTCTCCATCGGCACCTTTAACTGGTCGTCAATTCGCGATTTGCGGGATCACCCCAAGAGTTCCAGCGTGGTGATGCTAGCCACCGTTGCCGTTACGGTGGCCACCCATGATCTGGCGCGAGGAGTATTGACCGGGGTACTGCTTTCGGGCTTCTTTTTTGCCCATAAAGTGGGCCGAATCCTTTACGTGCGCTCCCTCGTGGACAAAGACGGGCGCACACGCACCTATCGGGTCTTTGGTCAGGTCTTTTTTGCCAGCGCCGATCGCTTTATCGCGGCTTTTGACTATCGAGAAGTCATCGAAAAAGTGTGTATCGATGTTAGCCGGGCCCACTTCTGGGACATCACCGCTATCAGCGCCCTGGATAAGGTAATTCTTAAATTTCGCCGCGAGGGCACGGAAGTCGAAGTCATCGGGCTCAACGAAGCCAGCGCTACCATGGTCGACCGTTTCGCCGTCCACGATAAGGAAGGCGGCGAAGACATGCTGCTGGGGCATTGACGATGACAGAGCTACCGCAAGACAAGGTATTGGCCTGCGTGGATCAATCGAGCTATGCAGACCACGTAACGGACTACGCGGCCTGGGCCGCCAAACGGATCGGTACATGCCTGGAGTTACTCCATGTTCTTGATCGCAGCGATACTCTCCCCTCGGGCGAGGATCACAGTGGCGCTATCGGTTTCGACGCTCAGGAGCAGCTCCTGAGCAAATTGTCCTCGGAGGACGAGGCACGCATGCGCTTACGTCGAGATCAAGGTCGTGAGTTCCTCAGCCAGCTACGCGATCGAGCCGAGGTCGCGGGCGCTCCTATGGTGGATGTGCGACAGCGCTACGGGGAATTGGTAGAGACCTTGCACGAACAAGAAGCGGGCGTGCAATTAATCGTCCTGGGGCGACGGGGCAAATCCGCTGAAACCACTCGCCGAGATCTCGGTCGCAACGTAGAGTGGGTAGTGCGGGCTCTACGCAAGCCGATTCTCACGGTAACGGAAGGCTTCAAAGCGCCCCAGCGCGTTATGTTTGCCTTCGATGGCAGCGCCGTCACGCGCCGTGGCATCGAAATGGTGGCTGGCAGTAAGCTCTTTCCAGGCCTACCTATTCTCTTGCTTATGTCAGGGAAGGTGAGCGCCGACGGCTCGAAGAAGCTGGCCTGGGCCGAGAAGACCTTAAGAGCTGCAGGGTATGAAGTTTCCGTAAGCCTCGTGCCCGGTGACGCGGAATCCGTCATTGCCGCTACGGCACAGAACGAGTCCATCGACCTGTTGATCATGGGCGCATTCAGTCACTCGCCGCTGCGCAAACTGCTTTTCGGCAGTAAGACTGCAGACCTGCTCCGCTCATCGAATATACCTACCTTACTACTGCGATGAACTCGGGGAGCACGACGGCGCGTCGATCACCAGAGCGGTACACGGGGCGAGACAGTCCGCAGCCCATGGTGCTTTGTGATCTGGGGAAATGAGACGAGCCGTCCTATAGTGATGGCTATGGGTAATGCCTTTCATGTCTGAACCATTCGCCAAGTGCTCTGAGGCCAATCCCCAGATCGCAGCCCTGAATACCCTGCGCCAGGTCTTTGGCTATGAGTCATTCCGCGGCCCCCAGGAAGCGATTATTCAGCAGCTTCTCGCCGGTGGTGATGCTTTGGTCATTATGCCCACGGGAGGCGGAAAATCTCTGTGTTATCAGATACCGGCCCTTCTTCGCGAGGGCTGCGCTATCGTGGTTTCTCCGCTTATCGCCCTGATGCAGGATCAGGTGGAAGCCCTGGAACAGCTAGGTGTTCGCGCCGCGTATCTGAATTCGACCCTCAGCCCCGAAGCATCCAACGCCATCGAAACCGCCTGGTTGAACGATCAACTGGATCTGCTTTACGTGGCCCCCGAGCGCTTACTGCAACCGCGCATGCTGGAGCTTCTTGAACAGCTTACACCGGCACTCTTTGCCATTGATGAAGCCCATTGCGTATCCCAATGGGGCCACGACTTCCGCGAAGACTACCTGCTCCTGAGCACCCTCCATGAGCGCTTTCCGGCGGTGCCGCGCATCGCTCTAACAGCAACCGCTGATGGTCGTACTCGCCAGGAAATCGCCCAGCGCCTCAAGCTAGAGGACGCCGAGCACTTTATCGCTAGCTTTGATCGTCCAAACATCAGTTACCGCATCGCTCTAAAAGACAATCCCCGTTCCCAGCTATTGCGCTTCCTTCGCGATGAGCAGCAAAACAACGCCGGAATCGTCTATTGCCTCTCTCGTAAACGAGTGGAAGAGACCGCGCGTTGGCTCCAAACCCAGGGCTTTAATGCCCTGCCCTATCACGCTGGCTTACCCGCCCATACCCGAGAGGAGCACCAAAGGCAGTTCCTACGAAACGACGGAGTCATTATCGTGGCCACCATCGCTTTCGGTATGGGCATCGACAAACCCGACGTGCGCTTTGTAGCCCATCTTGATCTCCCCAAAACCGTTGAAGCCTACTACCAGGAAACCGGCCGCGCGGGTCGTGATGGCGAACCCGCCGATGCCTGGCTGGTATACGGACTCCAGGACGTGATCATGCTGAGACAGATGCTCCAACAGTCCCAGGGCACGGACCGGCACAAACAAGAGGAACAACACCGCCTCAACGCCATGCTCGGTCTATGCGAGATCACCACCTGCCGACGGCAGACGCTGCTCGGGTACTTCGGCGAAACGCTCCCCGAACCCTGTGGAAACTGCGACAACTGCCTCAACCCCGTGGAAACCTGGGACGGCACGGAAGCGGCGCAGATGGCGCTCTCCGCCGTATACCGCACGGGACAGCGGTTTGGCGTAAACCACCTTATCGATGTGTTACGAGGCACGGAAAACGACAAGATTTTTCAGAACGATCACCATCACCTGCCGACCTTTGGTGTGGGCCAGGCCCTGGATGCGAAGCGCTGGCGTTCTGTGTTCCGCCAGCTCGTCGCCCGCGGCTATCTGTCGGTGGACATGGCACGCTTTGGCGCCTTGGTACTCCAGCACAGCGCCCGCGAGGTCCTGCGCGGTGAGGTCACCGTTGCCCTGCGGCAGGACCCAAAGACACGCCGAGGGAATCAGACCACGAAAACCGTTCTCCCCGAACACATCGACATCGCGCTCTGGGAGGCCCTACGCGATTGCCGCCGACGCCTGGCGGAAGACCAGGGCATACCGCCCTACATCGTTTTCCACGACCGAACCCTGCAGGAGATTTGCAGCCTGCGACCCAAAACCATTGAGGAGTTCGCCGCCATATCAGGCGTAGGGGAACGGAAATGCGCGAAGTATGCCGAGGCTTTTCTAGCGGTGGTCGCGCAAGTCGAGTAAATGCGCCTTGACCTATAACTCTGCGCGAATCGAACCGTGCGAGACGGTCGCTCTTCACCTATAATCCCGCTCCCCCGGGCCCATAGCTCAGTTGGTTAGAGCAGTCGACTCATAATCGATTGGTCGTAGGTTCAAGTCCTACTGGGCCCACCATTTTCCTACAAAACTCGGATACTCATAGCCAATCCCGGGCAAAGGGGTTGACCATTATTCTGTGGTGGACATCGGGTGTTCTCCATTAAACGGATTCCGCAAAATCAGTCTAATGAGCCCCGGTGTCCCCCGTTAATGATGAAGAGCCCTTAGTTCTGCTAGCAGTTTAGTGCGGATTTCAATGCGAATACTGCCGAAAGCTGGAGCGATTCGATGCAAGTCAAAAGCTCTACCCAAGGCAAGCTAAAACGCAATCACCTCTGCCAGCCCCGGGCTAGCTAGCTCGAGTCCCGCAGCAGCACCCTTGTCCCTGCCGAGGACAGAGCGACTTTAGGTGGCGTGCAAAGCGGTTATCAGCTTTACTGCCTCACACTCAGGCCACCACGCTAATCCGACTGGAGCCCCTCACCATGTTACGCGCTGAGATGAGACCGAAGCTGGCACCGCTGATCTTATCCTTCCTCACTGGACTGTCTGTGCCATCAGCAGGTGCTGTAGAAAAGGAACTGCTGCGCATGGGCCAGTACCGCATCTCGATGATGGAGGGCAGTTGTGGCGAGGAAGTGGAGCTGATTATCCGGGCGCCTGGGTGGGAGGCGTTTGAAAAGAATGCGGAGATTCAGCAGGCCTCAAAATACGCTGAATATGACGTGACCAAGACGGGCTGCAAGGTCTTTCAATCCTTCCGGGTGAAGGGATATGCGAACAATGTGCTGGTGTATGAGGGCACCACCGCTCGGGCCACCAACTGGGTGCCTGAGGGCGGCCTGGTGGAAAACACTGACCGCACACCCACGCCTCCGCAGGTGGGTGGCGTGTATGGGCTGGGGACGACACCTGCCCGAGAGGTGATTGAGAACTATGCCTCGGTCGATGCGCCCTCGCTAGACGAAGCTCGCTGTGGCCCCTTTGTGCTGCACGATCCCCTGGGCGGCCATCAGGGCACGACTGCCGAGTCAGTAATCACCAAACTTGCCGGTGGTAACCTGGACGCCCTGATCGGCGGTGGTCGTTACCGTACGGTGCTCAACGATCTGAGCACACAACGAAACGATTACAACCTGCGCTGCCAGGCGGCCATGCTACTGGAGCGCGATAGCATCTGCTCAGATGAGGATTTTGACTGTGCGGTAGTGTCGTCCTGCACGCAGTTCATGCTTCCCCACGTGGGTGAGGAAGGAAGGGCGCGCTTCCCATCTTGCGTTAACACCGCCACCCGGCGCGTTGCCGAGCAGCGCCAGCGAGTGCTGGCGGCAGAATTGATCGTCGAGGGCGTACGCACGGAGCTTATCATCGCCAAATTCCCGGGTGCTGATGAGCAACTAGGGAACTGGTGCGGCGAAACGCTTTATGGAATTGTGAATTGGCCACGGGACTTTAACCTCACGCCATCACTCGCTCGCACGGTCTCCGATGTTATCAACCAGTCGCTCAGCGCCCGGTGTCCGAGCGCGAGAACCCTCATGGTACGAGTAGATCGTTTCACTACGTCGGGTAGCAGGAGAAACTTCTCAGCATCAGAACAGTTCCTGCGGGCTTTCCTAGAATCGGACGTGTGGAACGTCGCTTTTCACGAGGATTTCCTTCAGCAGCAACGCGCTCAAGCCACATTGGAAAGCTTCTGGGACACCCTCAAAGCGATGGGCAACTATCCGGGCGGCGTCGTGATGGCCACCTCCCTGAATGAGGCCATGGCGGCGCAACAGCGTAGTCGCTTCGCCACCTATGCCAGGGAAGGGAAGGTGTGTCAGATGCGCGACGCGGTTCGCCATTGCCACGTCTCTACCACCTGGACAACGGGCTACGGGGGAAGGATTGGGCGCACGATGATTGTGACCAGCACACCCATGCGCCACTCATCCTGTGCCGATCCGTGCACGTTCCACGAGGGATACTGCAACATGGAGACTGGCGCACGCTACGCTGATGCCGAGTCCGCGGAACGAGCCAACTGCCGCGACGCCTCACAGCAAGAGATCAAGGCGGCCATCACCTCGGCCAATGTGAGCGAGGGTTTTCCACCCTATGAATACAGCATTGTGTACCTGCCGTGGGATCGTATACCCGAATAGCAGGAATTTCGCTTGAGCACATGAAGCAGGCCGGCAACAAGGCTTTTAAATTCATCGACTGCCTCGGCGCCGTTGCCGGCTGTTGCTATGTTCTTCGTAAGGCCACCTGGCTAATGGCACTGTTGATCATCCCTACCCCTAACGTCCGATTTGGAGAAGCCACCATATAGACCCCGCGAAGATGGCTCTTGCTACACTGTGCGCGGCGGTATCGTATTGCGCGTGGAAGGTGTTGGCATTTCGGCAAAAGTTCGGTGTACAGCTGTCCGTCCCGCTTCTTCAACTTATCGAAACACTCTTATCCACATACCGCTCAACGAGTTCGGTGTAGGTTCGGTTTGGGAAACCGGCTCCTTCCGTTGCAGCGGTAACTGATTAGATTTCTTCGGCTTGCGGTGAGCACAGAGACACCCTCCCAGCTCCTCATAATCGATTGGTCGTAGGTTCAAGTCCTACTGGGCCTACCAAATGACAAACGGTGTATACCGGAGACATGGTTTACATCTTGTACCGAAGACATGGTTTACAGTTTAGGTACAAACGGATTGGGTCCGGGCTCGACCCGGCCAACCTCCTCATCAAAGAATCCTAAATCAAAGTTCAGGAAGCTGACGAGCCAAATCTTGTCATCGACTTCCCGTATGCCGACGTTCTGTCCGGCAAACACCGTACTCAGATTGATCTTCCGTCTCCCGATGCAGATACGTCCGCAGCGCGTCACGGTGATGGTGCGGTCGTGATACGGGTACTCTGGCGGATCCGGCATGCGATAGCAACGCGTAGAAGGTGTATATACGTCCCCCGGGTACTTCCCTGCGAGGGCCTCGTGAGGTCGCTCGTTGTTGTAAACCTCTACGAAGTCGTCAAAGCGTCCCTGCTGCTGCAGGAAGTTGAAGGAGGCGGGCTTGGTGGCTTCCTTTTTGAGTGTCAGGTGTATGCGCTCGTGCCGTCCGTTCTGCTGCGGGCAACCCGGTTTAATGCGTTCGATACGGATCCCCAGGCGCAGCCACCAGATCGATAACCGGCTCAGTCCGAATAGCGCGTTGGGTGACGCGAAGGGGTGTCCATTGTCGGTACGTATGGCGGCAGGTACGCCAAAGTCCTTGAATACCCGCTCAAAGACGGTGAATGCGAAGGGCGACTTGGTAGATTCCAGCCCTTCGCAGGCCAGCAGGTATCGATACCGATAGTCTGTGATCGTCAGCGGGTAGCAGTAGCGGTGGTTGCCCAGCATGAATTCGCCTTTGTAGTCGGCGCACCACAGTTCATTGGGTTTGCTGGCGCCGCTGAGAGGCATACCCTCGGCTCGATAGCGTCGCCGCTTACGGCGACCAACCAGGCCATTGCGATCGAGGACCGCGTGAACGGTGCTCTTTGCCGGTGGTTTGATCTGGGGAAACTCACGAAGGAGTTTGTCGCGAATCTTGCGAGCGCCCCAGCTGGGATACTCACGCTTGATGCTGAGGATGGTTCGTTCGACCTGGAAGGGCAGTTGGTTGGCGTGGCGGTAGGGCCGTCGGCTGCGATCCTCCAGGCCGTCGAGTCCCAACTCCTCGTATCGGTTGATGATCTTGTAACCCGTCGGTCGAGAGATACCGAACTCGCGACACAGGGCTGATATCTTCTCGCCATCGAGGTAGCGGGCAACGAACTTAAGGCGCTCATCCATCGGTTTACACTCTCTCCAGGGCATCTGAGGAACCTCCCCAAATGCTCAATTGTGTAAACGATGTCTCCGGTACAGTCTGTAAGCTATGTCTCGGGTACTACAGAATGGATCTCCCCACTGATCAAAGCATCAGGGCTTAACAAACCCCTCCCAACCGCTCATATACTCAATAAACGCCGGGCCGAGTCCCTCATTTTGTAGATAAGCAACGCTCACGGGCAGCGTCGTCGCTGTGAACATCGGATCGACCTCCACCTGGCGGGGGAAGTTGTGATGCAAGATCGCACCGCGCCCGATAATCACAAAATCGAGCCCGTGATCGAGGGCCTTCTGTGCATCGACTCCACTGTAGATTTTGCCTGCCGCGCCGAGCTTCACGTCACCGCGGTCAAGTTCCGTGAAGTACGCAAGGAGTGGCTTTTCGCCCAGGGATTCATCGGCGGGGGTTTTGAACACGTCCCAAAGGGACAAGTCCAGGTAGTCGATCTGCCCGTCGCTGAGCAGTCGGCGGGCTACGCCGACGATATCCTCCAGGTTTAAACCAAACCGCTCCGGAGACAACCGCACCCCCAGACTGAAGTCCGAAGGACACTCATCTCGAACACGATTTACCAGATCAAAAAGGATACGCGCACGATTTTCCGCGCTGCCGCCATACTGATCTTCACGCCGGTTGATTTGTGCACTCAGAAATTGGCACAGGATGTATCCGTGGGCGCCATGTAATTCGACCCCGTGAAATCCGCATGAAGCGGCGCGCTTCGCTGCGGTAACGAAATCGTCCTTGAGCCGTTCCACCTCATCGCCAGACAAGGCCTTGGCGCCGAACTTTTCGTTGTCCGAGGGACATTCGGGTGCACCGGAGATCAGCTCATGGGGCGTACGCATCCCCGCATGATGTAATTGCACGATGGAATGGGCGCCCTGCTCATTGAGCTTTTCAGCCAGGCGTTTTAGGCCATCAAGATGGCGATCATCCCAAATCCCGAGTTGTCCCGGAAAGCCGATACCCTGCTCCCGAACGTGGCTGGCGCAGGTACTTACGGCGCCAAAGCCACCTTCTGCACGCTTCGTAAGCCAATTGAACTCATCGTCACTCAGCACGCCATCGGCGGCGCTCTGCAGATTCGTCAACGGCGCCAACATAAAGCGGTTTCGCCAGGCAGGTCCTCGCGAACACTCAAGGGGGTCCATCAAACTGGGCACGCAATTATCTCCGTAGGGATCGACAGCACAGGCTACCATTGCAACGATTAGACGTGTTGACGTTATCCGGTTCAGCCCATCAATAGTCCCGTAGAGCCCAATAAAATTGACCTGTGGGATTAATGGAAGCGTCTAAGCCCACATGTTCGGCGGGCTAATCCCCTCGCGCAGCCTTGCGGCGCTGGCCCTCAGCATCAGCAGCTTTCAATGCCCAGTAGACGGTCTCTGGACTTACCTCGTGAGGCTCGTGATGAATCGTCTCGCCCGGTGCGCAGGCCGCCTCGGCTACCTGCATTAGCCGATCATCCGATATGCCCTCGAGGCCAATCTCGGCGAGCGTAACGGGAAGACCGATATCGAGACAGAAATCGTAGGTCTCGTCGATCTGGCTCGCGGACTCGTCCGTCAGAAAAAGAGCTG
>DIYG01000035.1 GCA_002428935.1 Halieaceae bacterium UBA6060 | reverse complement strand
GGTTGGTTGAACAGGGGTTGTGAGGGAGGTGGGCGAGTCCCCGGTTCCCAGGCACTGGAGCCCGTGGGAACGCGTTGTACGGAGCCCCCGCTGCGCAGAAACTGTTGCGTGGCCTGCTCGAGTTCCTTGCGAAGAGCCGCCTTGCTGCGAGCCGCAGTATTTGGGGCAGGCGATCGGGGCGTGGTGATACGCAGCTTCGATCGCCCGGACAAATACGGTTTGCCTGTTGCTCCAGTCTTCCTGCTCACGAGGGGAATACCCGTTAGTGCTGCTATGGTTTGGGCCGCGATGATCACGGCGCATGAGTCGTCAGAATAGGACGCGTTGAAGCTGGTGAGTATAACGCCGCAATGAGTGGTTCCCAGCCACCCCTATCTGGGATAATTACTTTTTTACCTCAGCCAATTACCAGGGAGCGCCATGTTCTGGTTTCTTTTCTTTGTAGCCGCGTTTGTTCTTTTCTCTTACCTCGTGCTGCGCGGTGAAAATCTCGCCTACCTGGACCAGCCCATTCCTCGCCATCCCCTGCGGGCGCCCAGTGAAGCCATGCGAGGGGTTTTGGATAGTCTCGCGGCCTTTAGCGGTGAGTCCCATGGGCACGGGCGTGCCCGGGTCCGCGCAGTCCGTGAATTCATGGACGATATGGGCCGAGGACGGGAATACACCTGCGAGTTTGTGCCCGTGTCCTCCAGCGACGTCAAAGGGGAGTGGGTTTTGGCGCCAGATCACCGCAGTGACGAGCGTATTCTCTATATCCATGGCGGTGCGTTTTTTGCGGGAAGCCCCTTGAGTCACCGTGCCATTACCGATCGGCTGGCGAGGCTTACAGGCGCGGCGGTGTTTGCAGTGGATTACCGGCTAATGCCGGAACACAAACGCCTGGTGGGTATCGAGGACTGCCGGCGCGCTTACCGTTGGATTTTGGACCAGGGCCCCCAAGGACGGGAGCCGGTGAAAAGCCTGGTGGTAGGCGGTGATTCCGCTGGAGGAAATTTGACCCTATCGCTATTGGCGTGGGTCCGTGATGAAGGCTTGCGACAAGCGGATGCAGGTATTGCCCTGTCGCCGGCTACGGATGCGGCCCTCGACGCGCCAAGCCTACGGGACAATGTCGCCACGGACCCCATGTTAGGACCTGCCTTCGGTCCTCTGGCAAAAGTCCCGAGAATCTTTCTCCTCTGGTACACCTGGATCACGACCCGCATGATGCCTTCTGATCCGAGAATTTCTCCCGTAAGGGGCGGTCTCGCCGGCCTGCCGCCGATTTTGGTGCAGGCCAGCGACACGGAAATGCTCCTTGATGATGCCCGTCGTTACGTGGTGCGTGCTCAGGCTGCGGAGTCACCTGTGGTACTTCAGACCTGGCCTGATATGGTCCACGTTTGGCAGATGTTTACGCCAGAGCTGGAAGAGGCTGAACAAGCCTACGCCAATATTGCAGAGTTTCTCGCCAGCGTGCGCGGTGATGCGTCCGCGGACGATGCGGCATGAATGCCCTGCGTTCGTCCCTTGTCTTTATCTGGATGGTACTGAGCATCATCCCCATGGGCCTGGGGCTACTCCTGACCTCGGCCTTTTTACCTTCCGCCAAGCTTTGGCAATGGTTTGCAACACCCTGGCTGCGCGGTGTAATTGGCGCCGCCCGTTGGATTGGCGGTGTGGACTATCGCGTGGAGGGCTACGAAAACCTGCCGTCCCCGGACGACATGCAGCGGGTGATTCTGGTCTCGAAGCATCAATCCACCTGGGAGACGTTCTTTTTCCCCAGCATGATGCCTCACCTGTTGGCCTATGTGTTTAAGAAGGAGCTGTTGCGCATCCCCGTGTTCGGTTGGTGCATGGCGCGGCTGGAGATGGTTCATATAGACCGTAGCAAGCGTGCCGAGGCCTGGAACAAGGTGGCGCAGCTCGGTCAGGTGCTCATGGATCGCGGTAAATGGATCATCATGTTTCCCGAGGGCACGCGCAGCGAGCGGGGTAGTCAGGGAGTCTACAAATCGGGAGCAACCCGCCTGGCGGTGGCCACCCAGGCGGTGCTGATCCCCATCGCTGTAAGCTCTGGAAAGTGTTGGCCGCGGCGCTCTTTTTGGTTTATTCCCGGCATGATCAATGTGTCCATCGGTCGTCCCATACCTCCCGGGGATCGTTCGCCGGAAGAGCTGATGGATGATGTCGAGCGCTGGATTGAAGCAGAGATGCGACGAATCGACCCCGATGCCTACGCGGGAGAGCGCGAAGGGAAGGGGAGCTCTGATGAGCAACTCTGAGAGCACGTTTCCCGTCTGCCGGGTGCTTATCGCCAGCACGGATACGAAATGGCGTGAGCAATGGTTGACGCGATTGACGGAGGCGGAGGCCGCTGAGGCTGAGGGCCTGCGAGGTTTCCGTTTGCAGTTTGCCACGGTTGCCGACCGGGATAGTCTTCTCGAACAGGCGCGTTTGGACGGTGAACTCCAGGGTGTGGTTCTCGACGGCGCGGACCTGGCTCAAGAAACCCAGGTGGTTAGGGATCTGCGGGCGCTGCGCAGTGAGATCGATCTATTCCTGGCGCTACCGGCCGGCAGCGTGACGGAAATCGCTCAAATGGAACCCGTTGATCGCGATGAACCCCGAGCCGGTGTTCTTTTGCGGCGCTTGCGCAGCGCCATCGCCCGGCGAGCTCGAACCCCCTTTGCAGACACCCTTAGGGAGTACGTTGAAGGGGCTCGCGATGCCTGGCATACGCCGGGACACTCCAGCGGTGATGGTTTGCGAGAGAGCCCCTGGGTGGCCGATTTCTACCGTCTTATGGGCGAGCACGTGTTTAACGCTGACCTGTCTGTGTCCGTGCAAGAGCTGGACTCCCTCCTGGAGCCTTCCCATGTAATCCAGGAGGCCCAGGATCTGGCCGCGGACGCCTTTGGCGCCCGGCGGACGTTCTTTGTCACCGGCGGTACTTCCATGGCCAACAAGGTTGTGGTGCAGCATGTGCTCGGGGACGGTGGGCAGATGTTGGTAGATCAGGCCTGTCACAAGTCCGTGCATCATGCGGCGATCCTGTTTGGCGTTGAACCGATATATCTACCGGCTAGCGTGAACGCTCAATACGGGCTCTACGGGCCTGTGTCGCGGGCGCGCATTGAGGCGGCGATCGACAGTCATCCCGATGCGCGCCTTCTGGTTCTGACCTCGTCCAGTTACGACGGCTTTTACTACGACCTGAAGCCGTTGATTGATCGAGCCCACAGGGCGGGTATGAAAGTGCTGGTCGACGAGGCGTGGTACGCCCACGGTTATTTTCACCCGGAGCTACGCCCTTGTGCTCTGGAGTGTGGGGCAGACTACGTCACCCAGAGTACCCATAAGATGCTCTCGGCGTTTTCCCAGGCCAGCATGGTTCATGTTGGGGATCCGGATTTTGATGAGCTACGCTTTCGCGAGCATCTAAATATGCACACCTCGACCAGCCCCCAGTATGGGCTGATTGCCAGTTTGGACGTGGCCCGCAAACAAATGAGTATGGAGGGCTTTGCGCGCCTGGCCCAGGGTATGGCGTACGTGCGTGAGTTACGGGCCGGGATTGCGGAGACGGGGCGATTTCGGGTTCTGGAACTAGATGAAATGCTCCCCGGTGAATTGGCCAATGATGGTATTCGCCTCGACCCGATGAAGTTGACCATTGCCGTAGCCGATGGAGGCGGGGCGCGGGCCCTACAGCGGACTCTTTACGAGCGCTATTCCATCCAGGTTGAAAAGGTGACCCATAACACCCTCTCGGTTTTGGTGACCCTCGGTACCACGCGCAGTAAAGTGCTGCGTTTACTGAATGCCCTGCAGAGTCTCGCGCAGGATGCGGCGATCCCGGAAGCGCAACCCCGACCGCCCGCATTGCCACCGCTGGGGGAAATGCGTTGTCGACCCCGGGAGGCTTACTTTGGCCCCACGGAACAGCTTCCCCTAGTCGATGAAACCCATGCACGGAACCCGCAGCTAATAGACCGTATCAGCGCCGATCAGGTGGTGCCCTATCCACCGGGCATTCCAGTCCTCGTGCCGGGGCAACGAATCGGTGCCGAGGTGCTCGATTTTTTGTTGGATCTGCTGCATTCCGATACGGGCACGGAGTTACATGGCCTAATTCGCGGTGACGCAGGGCCTCAGTTAAGAGTGCGCGCCGAGAACACCGGGTCTGCCTGAGCCTTCCGCTTTTCCTAACCCAGTAGTAAAGGAGTAATCACAATGGCTATCCAAGAACGAATCGTGGAGTACACGATTGACGATGCGGTGTATGAGGGGCTCATGGCCTGGGACGATAGCTTGAGCGGCCCGCGACCCGGGGTTTTGGTCTCCCACGCCTGGGGAGGGCAATCAGATTTTGAAAACGATAAGGCCCGGTGGTTAGCGAGCCTGGGTTACGTCGGCTTTGCCCTGGATATGTACGGTAAAGGCATCCGTGGGAACAGCACGGAAGAGAATGCCGCTCTTATGACCCCCCTGGTAGAGAATCGTGGGGAGCTGCAAAAACGCATTACTGCGGCCCTGGCGATCATGCAGGAGCAGCCTGAGGTTTCGCCGTCTGCTTGTGCGGCGATGGGTTTTTGCTTTGGTGGTCTCTGCGTTTTGGATCTGGCCAGAATCGGCACGGCCATTGCCGGTGTGGTGTCCGTGCACGGATTGTTTAACGCGCCTGACAACACGGCGGGTACTCCTATCGCCGCCAAGGTTCTGTGTTTGCACGGCTACGATGATCCCATGGCCGAGCCGGACAGCCTCCTTGCCCTGGCTAAGGAACTCTCATCGGCAGGGGCGGATTGGCAGGTCCATGCCTATGGCAACACGGTTCATGCTTTCACCAATCCCCAGGCCAGCGATCCTGCTATGGGTACCGTTTACAACGCCAGCGCAGACCGCAGAGCTCATCAGGCCATGGAAAACTTTTTTGCGGAGCTGTTTTCGCAGTAGTTATCTAGGGTTTGTCGACCTAAGGCTGAGTCTGACCGGGTGAGAGCGTGATGTTCACCCAGGCGGCGCAGCGGCGACCGGCGGCGCTCAGGCGTTCTTCCACCACCGGTAGCCAACGAGTGAGGTATGCCTCGTCGACAAACTCGGGAGGCGGATAAAGACTGTCTCGCAGGGTTGCGCTCTCCTGGACCCAGCGTTCGGGGTTCCTGTCGTCTGTGGAAGGTGGTGAAGAAGGTTCTACCTCACGCAGGTAGTTTAGCCACTCTGCGACCGTTCTATTTGCGCTGCCGAGGATGTAGCTATCCCATACCCAATGCAATGTGGGCTTTCCTCGTACTCCCTGTGCGCGGACCTTAATATCGTTAGCGCCACGATCCAGCCCGTTACCCGCGTGGAAGGGTTGATGCAGGTCTTGGGTAATGTGTACCGCAAAACGTAGGGCGAGCTGCGCCCGCTCTCGAGACGTATGAGGGTTACGTAACTCCCGACGAAACATGGCCAGGGCAGACAGTGCATCACCTTGGGGAGGTGGCCCCACATCTCGATAGCGTTTCCCTTGCGGGATGGTTACGTAGTGGTAGGAGCGGGCTTCCCCTTGCCAAAAACGGCTTGGATTTTGACGCATGCGATCAGCCCAGTGGGAAGCCTTGGCCAGGGGCTCGTCGCCGATAAGCAGGCGCACCTGCTGGCGGCTGTGGCTGTCGAGCAGCCCCTCGCAAAGGCTGCCAGCAATTTCATGGCCGAGGGGCCCCCAGGCGTGCGCCACGTTACCCCAAATGCTCAGTTCGATGATAAGCAGAAGTGAAGAGGAAATGCGGACCAACCGGTCTATGGGCACGAAACGGAATCTCCCTGAGCTTGCTTACGAAGCCTAGCGATTAGTTGTCGAAGGTACAGCGCGGCTTGTCTGTCGACGCTGTGCTATAAAGCGCGGCTTTCTCAATAGCTACGATTTCAATAGGCGTGGGAGTGATTATGGCAGCGGACTCGCAACCGATTCTGATAGGTGTAGGACAGGAAACCTGGCGTGATAAGGATCCACAGCGAACACCCATAGATGCCCTGCAAGCGGTAGTAAGCAAAGCGGCCTCGGACACCGGGTCGGCAAAAACTCTCTCCGCCGTAGATGCTCTTGTGCACATTCCATTTATTCTCAATCAGGTTGCGGAGCTGGCGCCGTCTATGCCTCGCAGCGCCGGTATGGCTCTTGCTGAGCGTTTGGGTATAGCGCCGGCCCAGTACACCGCCGATGTGGGAGGGAATCTCCCCCAGCAGCTCGTCAACGATTTTGCCGCGCGGCTAAGTCGCGGTGAACATCAGATGGTGCTGCTATGCGGTGTGGAACTCCTGGCCACTTTCCTGGGCACCCTGCGCAGCAAAGGCGAGCTTCTCGATTGGAGTGGTGAAGCCCATGGGCAGGTTGAGCAACTTGGCGAAACACCAACGATGACGGCGCCTTCGGAATTAGCGCACGGGCTTTTTGAGCCCATCAACGCCTACCCATTGTTTGAATCAGCACTGCGCCATGCCAAGGGCCTTGACGAGGAGGCACACCGCCAACGGCTGGGTTCTCTTATCAGTGCCATGAGTGAGGTCGCCGCGGAAAACCCCCACGCCTGGAAGCCCCATCGCGTGGCTAGCGACGAGGTCCTCAGCGTCGAGGGCGGCAATCGAATGATCAGTGCGCCCTATACAAAAATCATGAACTCCCTTATTTCCGTAGATCAGGCGGCGGCGGTGATCATGACCACGGTGGGTCAAGCGCGGAAGCTGGGTATCGACGAGGCAAGATGGATTTACCTCCGCGGTGCCAGCGCGGCTCGCGATAGTTGGTTCTTGAGTGAACGCCAGGAACTCGACGGTTCGCCGGCCCTGCGTCTCGCGGCGCGATCGGCGCTGGACCAGGCGGCATTGACCGTCGATGACCTAAGTCACTTTGATCTGTACAGCTGCTTTCCGTCCGCAGTACAGGTGGCATGCGATGCCTTAGGAATCGCCATTGATGATCCCCGGGGTCTAACGGTTACCGGTGGTATGTCTTTGTTTGGTGGCCCAGGAAACAACTACAGTCTCCACGCCATCGCAGAGATGGTAGAGCGTCTGCGGACTACCCACAGCGGCGCGGGGTTGGTTTCGGCAAACGGCGGCTACCTGACAAAGCACGCGGTGGGCATCTACGCCAGGGAGGCGGGTATCGAGCCGTGGGCACCTCATAGCCAGGATGGTGTGCAACTAGAGGTCCGTGCTGATGAAGGGCCTCGTCTGGCGGATCACGGAGAAGGAGCATTTCGTCTTGAAGCGCACACGGTTAAGTATCAAGGCGCTGAACCTGAATTGGCGATTGTCTTGGGCCGTCTTGCAGACAATCGTCGTTGTCTCGCGCAAAGTCGTGATAGGGAAGTGATGGAAACCCTGGCATCTAAGGACTGCGTGTCCCAAATGGGTCATGTCAGCGCTGGAGACGGCATCAATAGTTTTCGATTTTGACGTACGGCCTACTTGAGATGATGGTGTGAGATTGGAGATCCATACGACAAAAATTTGATCGAGCGCAACGCGAAGGATTTCTGCGCGAACTACATTGGCCGATAGTAAGACAGTATTTGTTGCGCTCAGATAATAAGGAGAACGCGGTGAACAAAGCTCCTGAGTCCTGTGGTACCACAGTTCCTCGGTCCATACCCGGCCCATTGAAACCTCTTAATCTCGCCGTGGCGGCGCTGTCCTTGGGATTGGCAGCGTCTGCTTCTGCGGTAACTTTCGACCTCGGTCCCTTCGAAGCGAAGCTGTTGTCCCGGGTGTCTGCGGGTGCCAGTTGGCGAACGCAAGACCCTTCTAATCGTGTGGTTTCCCCGGGGAATACCATGGGCGAAGGGCGAGCGTCGTCGAGCACAGCGGACGACGGTAACCTGAACTATGAGAAGGGTGATATGTACTCCTTGCTCATTCGGGGGCTCCACGATCTGGATTTGAACGCGGGCAATTGGGGGGTCTTTACCCGGGTTAAGTGGTGGTATGACTACGAGCAGGCGAACGGCGACGTGCGCCACGGCCACGCAGCTAACGACTATGCCGCTGGCGAAGAACTCAACCTGGGAGGGTTTGAGGATCTCGCTCAGGAGCAGGGCTTTGAGTTTCTCGACTACTATGTTTGGGGCGAGTTCGATCTTGGAGAGATGCCTCTGGAACTGCGCGCCGGGAACATGGTGCTCAACTGGGGTGAAAACCTGTTCATCCAAAACGGGGTGAATGTTGTCAGCCCCTTCGACGTCACCGCTTTACGGCGGCCGGGGTCGGAAATTCGCGAAGCCTTATTGCCCGTCGGTATGGTCTACGGAAACCTGGGCGTAACCTACAACCTTTCTGTTGAAGCTTTCTATCAATACGACTGGCAGCGTTCTATCCTGGATGAATGTGGCACCTACTGGAGCGCGGCGGATCCGTACGGCGGTGGCTGCAATTATCTCACGGCCACCGCGACGCTCCCCGATGGTGCGCAGGCTGGGACCGTATTTCAGATTGATCGAAATCCTGATCAGGAAGCCAGCGATTCTGGTCAGTGGGGCATATCTGCGCGGTACTTTTCTGATTTTCTAGGGGGCACGGAGTTCGGGCTCTACTACATGAATCTGCACAATCGGACTCCGATCTTTAGTGCGGTCAACACGGTGGAAGGGCTTGGTCAGCCTATTTTGAATCCCGCCGTTGATCCTCGTTTCTTCTTTGAGTTTACCGAGGATCTTGAAACCTTTGGCGCGAGCTTCAATACCAATCTCGGCTTTTGGGCCTGGGCCGGAGAGTTCAGCTACAAACCCGATTATCCATTACAGATCAATACCGTGGATCTACTGCAGGCCCTTTCTCTGGGAGCGATTGCCGAGTGGTCGCCCATGCTGCAGCGAAGCTTGCAGGCCGGCCCCGGCGGTTACGTTGCCGGTTTCGATGAGGTTGAGTACACCCAGGCACAGACTTCGTTTATTCGCTTCTTTGAGCAGGTGTGGGGTGCGGATCGAATCAGTCTAGCGGCGGAGATCGGAGCCGTTTGGCTTTCGGGAATGGACGACGACATCAACTACGGTCGCTCCGCAGCCTATGGTGCAAACACCTTTGACCCTTTTATCAGTCAAGTGCCACCGATTGCAGGTGCGCCGATTAGCTGTAATAGTCATCCCTTAGAGCCAATCGGGGTGATCCCCAATGCCAATCCCGAGTATTGCGAAGACGAGGGCTTTACCACGGACTTTTCCTGGGGTTATCGGTTGCGGGCAACGGCGAATTACAACAACGCTATTGCGGGGATAAATCTGAGCCCCAATATTGCCTGGTCTCATGATGTGTCGGGTTATTCACCAGCACCGAATTTCATTGAAGACCGTAAAGCCTTGAGCGTGGGCGTGATTGCGGACTATTTGAACGTGTATCAGGCAGAATTTTCCTACACCACCTTCTTTGGTGCGGACTACAACGAACTCCAGGACCGGGATTTCATTTCTCTCAGTGTCTCGGTAGCGTTTTAAATTAATAAGTAAACGGAGACGCCATTATGCAGAAGCGACTGCTATCCCTTTGTCTTGTGGCCGCCCTTGGTGGCTTGTCCACCCAGGCCTCGGCGAAGATCAGCCAGGCTGAGGCTGACCGCCTCGATGGACCTGAGCTTACCCCCCTTGGTGCCGAGCGTGCCGGGAATGCCGCCGGTACTATCCCTCCCTGGGAAGGAGGTATCACGGAACTGCCCGCCGGATACAACGTTGGCGACCGTCTCGTAGATCCGTTCCCCGACGATGAGCCCCTGTTCACGATTACAGCGGAGAATGCACAGGAATATGCTGATCAGCTTTCGCCAGGTCAGTTGGCGATGTTTGAGCGCTATCCTGATACCTACCGCATGCCGGTGTACCCCACGCGAAGAAGTGCGCGGCTTCCCGATACGGAATACCCGTTGATCAAGGAAGCGGCCCTGAAGGTGGAGCTGGCCGAGGGTGGTAACGGACTCCTGAACCTAACGGCGGGTATACCATTCCCAATTCCCAAAAGCGGTGTCGAGGTGATTTGGAATCACATTACTCGTTACCGCAACGAGTCTGGGCTACAGCGTCGCTACACGCAGATTCCCGTGCAGGCAAACGGTAGCTTTGCGCCGGTGCTGTTTGAGGACGAGTCCATACCCGCGGCTCGTCGCCCGGGCAATGAATACCCCAATCGCCTGTTTGTGTTCCTGCAGCGCGTGCTTGCACCGACTCGCCTCGAAGGTGATGTACTGCTGGTCCATGAAAACATCGATCAGGTGAAAGAACCCCGAAAAGCCTGGGTGTATAACGCCGGACAACGGCGAGTTCGCCTGGCTCCGAACATTGCGTATGACGGCCCTGGCACGGCTTCCGACGGTCTGCGTACCGCCGATGATCTCGATATGTTTAATGGCTCTCCCGACCGCTACGACTGGGAACTGGTGGGCAAGCGGGAGATGTACATTCCCTACAACTCCTACGATCTACGCCGTGGAGACCTGACCTACAAGGAACTGGTGCACGCGGGCCACATGAACCCCGAGTATCTGCGCTATGAATTGCATCGAGTCTGGGTGGTGGATTCCACTTTGAAGGAAGGTGCTCGGCACATCTATGCGCGCCGAACCTTCTATCTCGATGAAGATACCTGGCAGATCGCGTTGATCGATCATTACGACGGTCGCGGTGAACTGTGGAAGTTCAAGGAAGGACACTCCATGATGCACTATCAGGTCTCTGTGCCCTGGCTGGCCGCTGAATCCTTATACGACCTGGTTTCTGGGCGCTACGTTGTCATCGGCCTGGATAACGAAGAATCCGGGTATCAATACGATTTCGACTACAAGGGAAGCTTCCAGGACTTCACACCCGCGGCCCTCCGCCGCGCCGGTCGGCGTTAAGCCTCAGATGGCAGACTTGGAGTCGCGTTTAAGATGATCAGATCCTTAATCGCGATAGGGTGGCTGCTCCTGGCGATTCCCGTATTGAGCCAAGAGCAGGCCACCTCCACCGCAGGGGCTTACGACTTTGTTTTCGTCCCCGCACCCAAGCAACTCGAACCCACAGAGACCCAGCTTCTCGATATCGCGCAGGCTGGCGAGCGAGTGATTGCTGTCGGAGCCGCCGGGCTTATCATCGTCAGTGATGATCAGGGCGCCAGTTGGCGCCAGGTAGAGGTTCCCGTCAGCGCCACGCTGACCGCCGTGCACTTTCCCACGCCACGTATGGGCTGGGCCGTTGGCCACGGGGGAGTGATTCTCCACAGCGCCGATGGCGGGGAAAGCTGGACCCTGCAAACTGATGGGCGAAGCACCAACGAAGCTTTTCTCGCTTACGCCAAAGAGCAGCGTCAGTTTAGGGAGTCTCGTTTGGCGGCCTTTGACGAAGGGCAACTCTCGGACCCTGACCTGCTCCGCGAAGACCTGGAGTTCGAATTGGAAGATGCCATCTTCCTCGAAGAAGACGCTCAGGTAGCGGTTGAGGACGGCCCGGCCGATCCGCTTCTAACGGTTCGTTTCTTCGATGAGAGGCGCGGCTTGGCCGCGGGTGCCTACGGCATGCTTCTGCGCACCGAAGACGGTGGTCAAAGCTGGCAGGTCGCGGCTGGTGATCTAGATAACATCGATCGCTTTCACTATTACGACCTGCTCATTGATGAGGAAGGGGCCGTGTTCCTTGTGGGTGAAGCGGGTTTGCTTTATCGCTCCGATGACGGTGGGCGAAGCTTCGTCCGCTACTTTGATGTCTACGAGGGCAGTCTGTTTGGTGTTCTGCCCAGCGCGGGTCAGGTGCTGGCCTTTGGATTGCGCGGCAATTTGTTTGCCTACGAGGCAGCGAGTGATAGCTGGGTGCCGGTGCGAAGTGCAACCCAGAGTAGTCTCTATGGCGGAGCCAGCCTGGGCGACGGTGACGCGCTGTTGCTCGGAGCCGGTGGCACGATGTTGGAAGTCGACGCCAGTGGTGAACAGCGAGTTCTCGAACACCCGTCACGCAGCACGTACTCTTCGGCCCTGGCTCTGGGTGGTGGGACGGTACTGCTGGTTGGTATGGAAGGCCTCGGCCGCTTGGATGAGGCCGTGATGCCGTGAAAGATCCTCTGAAAAGTAGTGAAGTAACGCCCCACGGCACGGCCCTTGAGGCGGCGGATGGCAAACTCCGTCCGGCTCTGGGCACCCTGGTCTTCTCCCTGCGACTGCCCCTGCTGTTCATTTTTGCGGTCGCCACGGTGTTTTTTGCCTGGCAGCTTTCACAGCTAAAACCCGACGCCAGCTTCGAGAAGATGATTCCCGTGTCCCACCCTTATATCCGCAACTTTTTGGAGAGTCGCGATGATTTGAAGGGTTTGGGCAATTCCGTGCGGATCATTGTCCAGACTCACGAGGGGGACATTTTTACCGCCGAGTATCAGGATTTGCTGCGGCGTATCACCGACGAGGTCTTTTACGTAAACGGTGTTGATCGATCGGCCCTGCAATCCCTGTGGACGCCCAATGTGCGCTGGCAGGAGGTGACGGAAGAGGGCTTTGTCGGCGGCGCCGTTATTCCCGATGACTATGATGGATCGCCACGCACCCTGGCCAAGTTGCGTGAAAACACGCTGAAGTCGGGACAGATCGGGCGCATCGTGGCGAATGACTTCCGTTCCGCGATCATCGTTGCGCCCCTGGTGGAAATCGACCCCAGCACCGGTGAACGACTGGACTACACCCAGTTTGCCCAGGACCTGGAAACGCTGATTCGCGACAAATACCAGTCCGAGACCATCACCATTCGCATCACCGGTTTCGCCAAGTTAATCGGCGATCTCATCGAAGGTGCGGCGCTGGTCGCGTTGTTCTTCCTGGTCGCCTTTGTCATCACCGCTTTACTGTTAATCGTCTATTCGCGTTGTGTTTGGCTGACCTTTGCTTCCCTCCTGTGTTCTACCGTCGCCGTGATCTGGCAGATGGGTTTGTTGAGGGTCATGGGTATGGGTCTGGATCCTTACTCCATGCTTGTGCCGTTTCTGGTCTTCGCCGTGGGGATCAGTCATTCGGTACAGATCGTAAATCGCTTTGGCCATTTTATTTATCACGGTATGGATCGCCGAGGTGCAGCGCAGCTCACTTTCGTACGGCTGTCAAAACCCGGGTTTATTGCCCTGATCAGCGACGGCGTCGGTTTCTTTACCCTGCGGGTCATCGACATTCCCGTAATTCGCGAGCTTGCGGTTGTCGCCAGTACCGGTATTGCGGTATTGATCCTCACGAACATGATTCTGCTGCCGCTGGTGCTGTCTTACACGGGTATTTCCAGCCGCTGTGCTCGCTACCGCGCGGCGAAAGATCATAGCGACTACGCCCATTGGTGGTTCATCAGCGGCACGGCGCAGAAAGGGCCGGCACTGACAATTCTCGGAATTTGCGTGGCACTGTTTGCTCTGGGGCTTTGGTACGGTCAACACCAGCAAATAGGTGACCTGGACCCCGGTGCGCCGGAACTTCGAGCGGATTCTCGCTACAACCAGGATCTCGCCTTTCTCACCGCTAACTATTCCACAAGCACGGATGTCTTCGTGGTTATGGCTCGCACGGAAGAGCAAGCCTGCGGCAGTTATCCTTTTATTGCGGCGGTGGATCGCTTCCAGACCGAAATGCAGGCCGTGGAGGGTGTCCAGTCGGCCCTATCTCTTGTAGATGTGTCCAAGCTGGTGATTCAGGGCATGAACGAGGGCAATCCTAAATGGCACGACATCAGTCGTAACCAATACGTTCTGAACAACTCCCTCAGCCGTGCTCCGAGCAGTTTACGTAACACCGATTGTTCCATGGCGCCGGTGATTCTGTTCCTTGAAGATCACAAAGCGGCTACCCTCCAACGCGTGGTGGCGGCGGCTGAGGCCTTTGCTGCGGAGCATGACTCAGAGACGCTCCAGTTTACCCTGGCGGCGGGTAACGCCGGGGTAGAGGCCTCGACAAATATTGTTATCGCCGAGGCGCAAACCAAGATGTTGCTCTGGGTTTACGGCGTGGTTATTGCGCTCTGTCTGCTTAACTTTAGATCTCTGCGCATCACCGTGTGCATCATCGTACCGTTGGCCTTGACCTCGGTGCTGGCCCAGGCGCTTATGGCGTTCTTGGGTATCGGGGTGAAGGTAGCGACGCTACCGGTGATCGCCCTGGGAGTCGGGATAGGGGTGGACTACGGAATCTATATTTACTCGGCCTTACAGTACTATCGACGCCATGGGCGCTCCCTGCGCCACGCCTACTTTGAAGCCCTGAAGAGCAGCGGCACCGCTGTGGCCTTTACGGGTTTGACGCTGGCCATGGGTGTGGGCACCTGGATCTATTCCCCCATCAAGTTTCAGGCAGATATGGGCTTGATGCTCACGTTTATGTTCTTCTGGAACATGTTGGGAGCTCTGCTATTCCTGCCGGCCCTGGCCTGGCTGTTCTACGGGCGAGTTACCGAAGAGCCTGAAAACGATTGAGTTCGAGATTTTTGCGCACATTATCCACGTCGAAAAGCTCGCCGTTCATAGCGATATAAACCCCAGGAGCGGCGGCTTGGAGGGCACCGATGGCGCAGCCGATGTTGAAGATGGCATCGGAGCCTGTGAACGCCGCCGGCTGCAGGGCTCCCGTTAGCACAATGGTTTTGTCGGGAATATCGCGTAGGGCCTGACCCGTCGTCACCATCCCGTCCGTACCGTGGGTGATCAGAACCTGGTTTTCGCGGCAACGCTCCACGCATTGGCGGATGTGGCTTCGATCAGCGTCGTCCAGGTCCAGGCTGTCTTTTCGCAGGGCTGACTCTACCGTGTAGGGAAAATGTACGCCCATGCTATCCAGAAGCTCACCGATAACGGGTTCGCCAACCTGATAATCGCTTTTGGCATCGAAGTAAATTTTATCGATGGTACCGCCGGTAGTGATGATGTGAAGGTTCATGCTGCCGTCATCGCCGTATTGGGCTGGGAATCCTCCTACATGATCTCGCTGCTGTCGAGACCAGCGGTTCGCCTCCCGCGGACTTATAATGTCTGGGCATTGCGAAAGGTCCCCGACCATGAGTCTCTACGAACGGTATGTGCTGCCCCATTTCATCAACTGCGCCTGCGGCACCAAGCCCATACGGAAACAGCGGCAAAAAGTGGTACCTCGTGCTCGCGGTACGGTTCTGGAGATTGGCGTAGGCACGGGTCTCAACCTGCCGTATTACGACGGGGCAAAAGTGGACCGACTTATAGGTCTCGATCCATCGGAACGCTCCTGGGATCTGGCCGCCGAGCGGGCGGCGCAGTTGGCCATTCCCCTGGAATTCATCGGCTTGCCAGGAGAAGAAATCCCCCTGGCCTCCAACAGTGTGGATACGGTGGTAGTTACCTTCAGTCTGTGCACCATTCCCGACCCCATAACCGCCTTGCAGGGTATGGCGCGAGTCCTCAAGGCAGACGGTGAACTGCTGTTCGCGGAGCACGGCGCCGCTCCCGACGAAAAGGTACGGCGATGGCAAGACCGTCTCGATCGCCCCTGGGGCGCTATCGCCGGAGGTTGTCATTTGAATCGAGACATCCCACTGCTTCTGAAGTCCGGTGGTTTCCAAACCCGAGAGCTTGAGTCCATGTATCTGCCGGGCACTCCTCGTTTTGCGGGCTTCAACTACTGGGGCGTGGCGCAGGCATCCTGAGACGAGTTCATGGCAGCCTCAAGCAGACAGCCTGGCCATCGCCAGGGGCTAAGGGCATTGGTATTGGCGGCGGTTTTCCTGGCCAATACTGCCGTTTGGGCCGAGGGTTTGACCTATCGCATCGAAGGGGCCAGTGCCGCTGTGCGGGAAAATCTTCGCGCGTACCTCGGGCCTTCACCGCGCAGCGATGACGAGGCACGACGCTTCCAGGTTACCGCGCCGCTGAAAGCCGCCCAGGCCCTGGAGGCCCTTGGGTATTACGATCACAGCATAGGTATCGATTATCAGGAGGAATCATCTCGACTGATTCTTCGCGTCGAGGAAGGGGAGCCTCTCACCTACACCCAGGTCTCCGTTGAAGTGCTGGGTGATGGAGTCGATGACCCGGTGCTCCAGGAGTTTTTGAGCGAATGGACTCCAGCGCTCGGTGACCCGGTCCACCATGGCCGTTATGAATCCCTGAAAGCCGGACTACAGCAGGCAGCGCGGGCTCGCGGCTATTTTGATGCCAGTTTTCTACAGCGAGAAATCCAAGTCGATGTCCGTGAGGACCGCGCGGAGCTGACATTGCGCTATGACACCGGTGTGCGCTACCGCTTTGGCCCCATAAACCATGATTCGCAGGTTTTACGGGGGGAACTCATGGATTCCCTCAAGCCCTACATCCTGGGTGAACCCTATCAGCAGCGAACCCTCCTCGAACTTCGACAGCGTTTGCTGCGTCTTGGGTATTTCTCCAGTGTTGTTGTGGTGCCCGACCTGCCAGCCAGAAAAGAGGGTGTCGTGCCCGTGCGTGTGGACCTGGATCTCGCTCCCCGGCACAGCTACGAATTAGGGGTAGGCTATTCCACCGATACCCGGCAACGCTTGTCCATGGTTTGGCGAAGCCCGCGTCTTAATAGCCGGGGACACAGTCAACAAACCTCTCTGCGCTGGTCGCCGGTAAACCCAGAGCTTCGCACCATATACAGCATTCCCCTGGATGATCCTGCAAACGATGTGCTTCAGCTTGTCGCACGCTTTGAGGATAACGAGTACGGTGACCTGGACAGTCGGCAGGCCTCCCTGGGTATACAGCGGGAGTGGACGGGCGACGGAGGTGTTCGCTCGTTGTCTCTGCGGGGACTCGGCGAAGAGTGGGGGGCCTTTGATGAGGATTTTTCGGCTCGCTTTCTTCTTGCCGGGGCTAGCCTATCTAACCGCTATCGACGCGGCGATGCGGTAGATCCCAGCGCTGGCTTGAGTCAGTTTTACAGTCTTGAGTTAGCGGGCAAGGACTTTGGCTCCGATGAAGATGTACTGCGCTTTCAGGCTAGCGTCGCTGGCGTTCGTCGCTTTTCTCAGGACTGGCGCATGGTTGCCCGCGGGGAGTTGGGTTTTGTGTGGAGCAGTTCGACGCGCCCCGATGAGCTGCCCCCGTCCCTGTCCTTTTTCGCCGGTGGAGACAATAGCATCCGGGGCTATGGTTATCAGTCCATCGGTCGTGAAGTCAGCCGTCAGGTTTTGGATATCGACGAGGCGCCGAGCACCCTCACGGTGGGTGGTAACCGCCTCGTAACGGGTAGCCTTGAGGTGCAACGGTACTTCGGTGAGCGATGGCGGGGTGCTTTGTTTGTGGATGCCGGCGACGCCTTTCTAGACGACGACTTCGACCTCAATGTGGGGGTTGGGTTCGGCATTCACTATCTATCGCCAATCGGTGCGCTGCGTTTGGAAATCGCCGATCCCGTAAGCAGCGACGAAGACGACTGGCGGATACACATCAATATTGGAGCGGAGTTTTGAAGCGCTGGCTGGCCAGCTTGCTGCTCCTTCTGTGCTCCGTGCTGATTCTGGTGCCGGTTTTTGTTGGCTTTTCGGCTACGGGGGCTTGTTGGTCTCTTGCCTTTGCCGAACGCTTTCTACCCGTGGAAGCGAGGGGTGTACGGGGCTCCATTATCTCCGGCCTGCTCCTGGACAGGTTTACCTATGGGGATGAGGGCCTTGCAATACAGGCGCGCGGGGTTGAACTCGCCGTGGATTGGCGTTGTGCGTTGCGGAGCGAAATATGTCTTGAGCGCCTGCACGCCGCCTCGCTGCAGGTTGAGCAAGAGGAAGCAGGAACCGATGGGAACCGGGAACCTTTGGACATCGAAGCACTGTTTAGCTTGTTGCCAAAGACCCGTGTCCGCGATTTCTATCTCGGGGAGTTCCACTGGCGTCGGGGAACACAAGCGCAGGTTCTTCGTGAACTAGAGCTTCGCGGTGTTCTGAACCCCGATGAACTGAATGCGGAACATTTAGCTGTGTGTCATGCCTACGGTTGTGGCAAGGCGGTGATGGTACTCATGGCCACGGGTAATTGGCGCCTCGAAGCTGAGTTCCAGAGAAACCCCGAGCACCTTACAGATCTACCCGGTGAGCTACCAACCAGCCTTGCTTTAGAAGCTACCGGTGACCTGGTGTCTCTCGAAGCGAGGTTGAGCGCTCCCGTGGAGCCCGACCTGGGGGTTTCCGTGAGTCTGGACCGGGGGGACGGCGATGGGGCGTTGCTCGTTCGCGGGGAAGTCCGTGGGCTGCTACGGCTTTTGCCGCAGTACGCCGGGCAACCTTGGCTCCAACCTTCCGGTCCTTTGCGGATTGAGGGATCGCTTTTGGATGCTTCTGCAACCCTGGAGATCGCGCAGTCCCTTGAGGGCTACGGGGCGCAACCGGCAGATCTCGTTCTGGCCCTGGCTAGCCCCGATTTGATGTCTCTCACCGGATCTTTAAGACTCGTCGATGGCGATCGTTCCCTGTTCAGAGCGCAGGCTGACCTGGGTGAGATCGGTGCCTGGAAGCCCGCGCTTCGTGTTGATTTCGAAGACTTCATGCTTCCCCCGGGAGTCTCAGACTGGTCACCGATATTGTCGGGTACTCTTCATTTGTCTTTGGACGGCGCGGCTCCTATGACGACCTGGGGTTTGCATATCCCCCAGTTGACGATAGCGGAGGGCGAACAACGCCTGGCGCTGACCGGTGACCTGCGGGCCAGCGAAACCCCGCTTCTACCGTGGGGACATATCGATGGGCAGCTTCAAGATCCGTTGCTAGTTGGGAACACCGCCGTCCTTAGCTACTTCCGGGAGGCAACGGAAGGTGCTCCCGCTTTGGTAGACATGCCCGACGGAGTAGAACTGGTTGGCTTTGCCCTTGATACCCTGCAGATGACCGTGCAGCCGGGATTGAGAACGGGGCTCGCCCTGCGTACCCGCGGCGCCCTGGACTCTGATCTAGAGCTTACGCTCAGACCCACGGACGCTGGAGTGGCCATTCATTTAGCTCCCTTTGAGCTCGCCTACGCGGATCAGCGAGCTATTAGTACCCAGTCCATTGAGGCCCAATGGATGGCTGCCAACGAGGCCTTTGAAGTCGGCCCTTTCTGTCTTGGCTGGCGGGACAACGAGGCTTGTTCTTCCGGCGCCACCCTCGGAGCTAGCGGTGCCCTGGCGCTACAGGTGAAGCTTGACGAGAACTATAGCGGTGCCGTGGGTGACAAGCCCTTTGCGGTTACCGCGCGGGGTTCGGGATCGCTGGCCCTGCGTTGGAAGGATCTGCTCCTGGAGGCAACGGAGTTCGCTCTGAGCATGGAGGAACTCACCGTCGATCCCTACGCCGAAGCCGGGACCGCGGGGCCTGTGCACTGGTCCTTCGCCCGGGCGGAAGGGCGCATCGACGACGAGGCCCGGTCCTTGGCTCTGGATTTACGCTCACCACAGCTAGGTGTACTGGTGATGTCGGCCCAGAAGCGTGACGACACCTTGGAAGGTCGATTGCGAGCGAGCAATCTGGCGCTTAGCAGTCTGGTGGACCTGGTGCCTGAATGGTCTCTTGATGCGGGAAAAATCGACGCGGATCTTACTTTGGGGGGAGTGGTCGAAGAGCCCGAGATACACGGCGAACTGCAGCTCAGGGATGGAGCCCTGCGCTTAAATGAACTGGATACGCAGCTGGACGCGATTAACCTGCGCGTCGACCTACAGGGGCAAAGTGCTTCCCTCAATGGGACGGCGCAGCTCGGTGAGGGCGCCCTGGTAATGGATGGGCAATGCTGTGAGGAAGGTGCTTTCCTGGCCACGGTCGACGGGCAGAGGAACCGGCTGCAGCTACCCCAGGGACTCGACGCGGTGTTTTCGCCGCAGCTGACCATGCGTTTGGATACGGAGCAGTTGAATGTCACCGGCTCTCTGAAGGTTCACGAGGGTGTGTATACCCATAGCCAGCCCGCCGAGGGTGGGGTAGCGCTTTCAAACGATGTGCGTCGCATCGATGTAGCGGAGGAGGCTCCGCGCCGTTTCCTTCTCAACCTGGACCTGCAAACCCTTATCGAGCCAGGCTTTACTCTTCGCTCCCGAGAGATTGAATCCACCCTCGCCGGAGATCTGCGTTTGCTTTTACCTGCGGATGCGCCTCCAAGCTTGTTTGGCAACCTTCGCGTCCTCGGCGGTGAGCTACGAGCTCTGGGGCAGGCCCTGCGCCTAACCGATGGCGATATCGGATTTGTCGGTGATCCGCAGAACCCAGATCTCAACATTAGTGCAGAGCGGGAGATCCGCGCCGAGAATCAGCGGGTGGGGTTTCGCGTTCGCGGCACCCTGGATGAGCCGGAGTTCACCTTGTTCTCAGATCCGCCGCGCCCAGATAACGAAGCCCTTTCCTATCTGCTGCGGGGTCGTGGGCCGGATGTGGGGGCCTCCGCCGACGGCACGGCTATGGCGCTTTCGGTAGGTGCCACAGCTCTCAATAACAGCGGTCTTTTGTCGTCTCTGAACGCAATCCCCGGTTTGTCGGGAGTCAGCCTTGGCGCGGAGGGCAGCGATGATGACACGGCGGCGACCATTAGTGCCTACGTGGGCAATCGCTTGTATTTGAGCTATGGCGTGGGCATCTACGAACCCGTAAACGCTCTCACGGCTCGCCTGTACCTGCAGTCTCGCTTGTGGCTGGAGGTAGTCAGCCGCCTCGAAAGCTCCTTTGATCTGTACTACCGCTTTGATCGAGAATGACGCCGCGCCCGTAGTAGTACTCAAATAGTTTTTGTCTTTCCAGGGACTGCTTCTGAGTAGCGCGCCCCAGGTTTATTGCCAGGTATTAATGGATCCCCTCACTCAAGGTACGCTCGGCGCTTCATTGCCCCAAAGTTTTGCTTCTCGCGAGAACATGGGGATGGCCATGGTCTGCGGCGTTCTGGCGGGCATGGCTCCGGATCTGGATGTGCTCATTCATTCGGCGGAAGATCCCTTACTGTTTCTCGAGTACCACCGACAGTTCACTCACTCTCTGGTATTTGTACCTTTCGGCGCTGCACTGGTGAGCCTGGCCCTATGGCTGGTTTTTGGTCGTTCACGACGTTGGCCCCTGAGGCGAATTTTCGTGTTTTGTTTCCTCGGTTATGGCACTCACGCACTCCTCGACGCCTGCACCACCCAGCTACTCTGGCCTTTCTCGGATCGACGGTTCGCCTGGAACAACGTATCCATCATTGATCCCCTGGTGACCGTGCCCCTCCTTGGCGGTGTGGTGCTGGCGCTCTTCAAGGGCCGGCGATGGCCGGCGCAGCTGGGACTTAGCTGGGTGCTGTTGTATCTGGTGCTGGGACTCGTGGCCCGGGATCTGGCTGTGGAAGAGGGTCATGCGTTGGCCGCATCCCGGGGCCATGAGCCCCTAAGGGTCGAGGCGAAACCGAGCTTCGCCAACATACTCCTGTGGAAGCTCGTGTATCGCGAGGGTGAGCGCTACTACGTGGATGCCGTTCGCCTCGGCGGGCGTCATCGCGTCTATCCGGGCAGCAGTATTGCCGCGCTAAACTTGCCCAGGGATTTCCCGTGGCTGGAGCCGGGAACCCTACAGGCCGTCGACGTGGAGCGTTTCCGTTGGTTTAGCATGGGGTATCTGGCTCAGGACCCCGATAATCCCCAGCGGATCATGGATCTGCGGTATTCGTTACTGCCCAACGAGATCCGTCCCCTGTGGAGTATCGAGCTTGACCGTGATTCACAGAATAGGAGTCACGTTCGCTATCTTACCCACAGGGGTGCGCAAGACGCTCCGTGGCCGCGCTTCTTCGCTATGCTCCGAGGGGCTGACTTACCCTAAGCCCCTTGCTCGCGCCAGCAGGCGTTAGCAGCGTCGATGGCAGCGCCGCTGTCGATGGACGCACCGGCTCCTTTGAGCACGGCTTCCAGGGCATTCAGGCAGGTAAGCACGTTGCGCTCGCGACTGGCGTGGCCCATGAGGCCGATGCGCCAGGTTTTACCGGCGAGGGCTCCCAGGCCGGCTCCGATTTCCAGATCAAAATCCCGGAGCAGCCGTGCTCTTACGTCCCCATCGTCGATACCGTCGGGGATGCAAACTGCGTTGAGCTGGGGCAGGCGCCAGGGCTCGGCGACCGCCATCTGTAAGCCCATGGCGTGCAGGCCAGCAACCAACGCAAGATGGTTTCGTTTGTGGCGGGCAATGGCCGCTTCCAAACCTTCCTCACGGAGCATGACCAGGGACTCATGGAGGGCATAGAGAGCGTTCACGGGTGCCGTATGGTGATAGGCGCGCTTGCTTTCACCGCTCCAGTAGCCCATGACCAACTGCATGTCGAGGAACCAGCTCTGTACCTTGTGTTCCCGGTTCTGAATCCGCGCTACGGCTCGCGGGCTAAAGGTCACCGGAGAGATCCCGGGTACGCAGGACAGACATTTCTGGGAGCCGGAGTACACCGCGTCGGCACCCCAGTCATCCACTTTCAACTCTATGCCGCCCAGGGAGGTGACCGTGTCCATGATCACCAGCGCTTCGTGCTGTTGAGCCAGCTCGCACAGGGTTTTGCCGTCGCTCCGTGCACCGGTAGACGTTTCCGCGTGAACAAACGCCAGCGTTGATGCCTCGGGATGGGCTTTGAGCGCGTCCTCGACCTTTTGCGGGTCCACGGGTGTTCCCCAGGCATCTTCCACCATTACCGCGGTGGCGCCGCAGCGTTCGACGTTTTCGCGCATGCGCGCGCCAAACACACCGTTCTGACAGACAATTACCGTATCGCCGGGTGCCACGAGATTCACAAAGCAGGCTTCCATGCCCGCAGAGCCAGGTGCGGATACGGGAATAGTGAGTTCATTCTCGGTCTGAAACGCGTATTGCAGGAGACCTTTGATCTCGTCCATGAGTTCCACGAACAAGGGATCAAGATGGCCAATGGTGGGTCGAGCGAGGGCCGCGAGAACGCGGGGTGCCACATCCGAAGGGCCTGGACCCATGAGGGTGCGTTGGGGTGGGTAGAAACTTTGCGTCACAATAGAGGTCCCTTAAACAGTCATTGCTGGCATTGGCCATGGGTCTGGGGGGCGCGAGTATAATCGCAGGCCTGCTGTGGGCAAAGATAGTTGTGTTCGGCCTCAACCCCTGGCTAAAGCCTGTGGACGGACGGTGGTCAGCGCGACGGATAGGGTCGCTTGTGGCGTACTCATGCCTGTGTCAGCATCGCGGCTTCTTTTAATCCCCGTCTCCTAACCATACCTGGTCAGGGACGTGTTCATTCATCGGCTATCGGCTCCCGGTCTCAGATTCATGCAAGGTGGTATTGTTTTCCTTCGGTCCAAGGGCCGCAACAACCGGCGGGATCGGATGCGCTGGACGTGGTTGCCCTTCGCGGGGCTGCTGGTGTTTCTCGGCGCCTGCTCATCGGAGCCGGTCCGTCAGGAAATCGCCGGTGATCCCGTTGATATGTCGGGTCACTGGGAGCTGGATTACGGTCGTAGTGACAATCTCCAGGCTCGTTTTAATTCCATGATGAGGAATTTGCGCAGCCAACAGGCCCGGGCTGCAGGCACGGAACGAAGCGCAGCGACCATCGCCGCAGGCACCTCCCAGGAGACGCTTATCGGTCTTGCGCAAATGGCTGAGCTCATAACTCAGTCGCAGCTATTGGAAATCGAGCAGAGCCGTGTCGCCATTCGCGTAGAACGCGAGGGGAATTTTTCTCTAAGCTGTGATTACGGTATCGATGCCCCACAATCCCAGGACTATGGGGTGGGCAGCGAAACCTGTTTCTGGGACGGGCAACAGTTGGTGTTTCAGATTCGCTTGCCCGAGGGTCTGGATATCGTGCATCGCCTGTCGGTGGCCCAATCGGGACAAACTCTGGGAATTGTCACGTCTCTCTATTCAAGTCGCTCCTCAACGCCTTTTTCCCTGCGCCGAATCTACCGCCGCTATGAACCGGGAACCAAGGGTTATACCTGCACGGAAACCCTGAGTCGGGGCCGCGTGTGCACCACGGAGAAAGACTGATGAGGGGGCTAGTCTCACGGGGAATATGTGGTTTTCTGCTGCTGATAGCGACTGTGCTTTCTGGTTGTGCGTCGAACGGCGGTGAGCCCAGCGTGGCGAAACCCCCACCCGCAGCGGCGGAACCGGTGGGTGATGTTGTGCTGCGCGAGAGAACAGTTCCCATCGATCTGGATCTGGCGATCGCGGTTTTCGGTGATGGTCTGACCAATGGCGAGGTTGACGACCGGGTTTTCCCAACCATTCGTAAAGCGGAAACCCTGTTGCTTCCCGTAACGATGGCTTCGATGATTGAGCGTTCCGGGTCCCTGGCTATTGTTCGCGTGGTACACGGCACGGATGTGTACATGCCTTTGCTCCTGGAGGGCGAGATTCTCCGGGCCGATGGCGCTGTCTTGGAACTGCAGGTGACCCTGCGTGGAGCCGATGGTCGCTTGCTCCTCTCACGAACCTATCGCGATGAGGCAGGGGCGTCCGATTACCCCGTAGCGTCCGGTACGGACCCCTTCGATGACCTCTATCGCGCCGTGAGTAACGATGTGTTGTCGGCCCTTGAGCAACTCGATGATCGCGAACGGGAAACCCTCCGTCGTGTTGCCCTCATACGTTTCGCCGCCGATCTATCGCCCGTAACCTTCGAACGGTTTCTCCTTGAGGATTCCCGGGGGAAGCTCAGTCTGAGCAGTTATCCAGCAGACGATGACCCCATGTTGGCCCGACTTCAGCGATTGCGCCGCCAGGATGAGTTGTTTATCGATACCGTGGATGAGCAGTACGGGGACCTGCGAGACCAGGTGGAAGAGAGTTACGCTCTCTGGCGGGAATATGCCTTTGAACTGCAACGCTACGGAGAGAGCTATCGCGCCAGCGCTGCGGATCGGAAATCCAGTGCCCGGCGCGGCAGCTACGCCGCCATGCAGCAGGTTTATGCGAGCTATCGTAAGGTCAAGATCCAGGAAGAAGATCTTCGCGGACTCGTAAAAGGGTTTGGTGGCGAGTCCCTGGAGACCATCATGGAAGTCGACGACGGTGTGGTGCGACTGAGTGGGAGTGTTGATCAGCGGTACGCGGAATGGCGCCGGATTCTGGGTAATATCTACGATTTGGAAACCGGTGGTCTGCCTTAGCTAGCCTCAGCCTGGGGTCCGGGGCGGCCTTGGGATATGCTGTTTCCTCATGACTAATCATTCCGATCAAAAAAGCGGGCGAGGCTCCGAGAAAGAAGCGGGCGGCGACGAGGGGCGTTCGTCCCTTCTCGACGCGCTCCTGCGCCGGGCCGGGAAAGTTGCCGGGGGCACCCTTGATCTCGCTATGGACGTGGCCCTGGACGTCACGACCCTGAGCGCGGTGCTCGGTGACTCCTGGTTGCGCGATCTCCTCAGTAACGCCGCCTCGCCGGAACGTCTCGAAGCCATGGCGGACGCGGGGCGATTCCTTCGCGACGCCCGGGAAACTGCGGGTCTGACCATTGAGGAGCTGGCGGAGCGTCTCGAGCTTGGCGATAAAGAAGTTCTTGCGGGGGTTGAAAAAGGCGAGGCCTTACTGCCCCTGGAGATCATGCTCCGCGCGGCGTCGCTGCTGGCTCGGCACGATCCGATACCGTTTCTTATCAAATTTTTCCGCAGCTACAACCCGCAGCTCGAAGCTACCCTCGAACAGTGGGGCGTTATGGCCTTGCCAAAAAACTACGAGCGCGAGCGCCGCTTCACTAACCTGTATCGCCAACATGACTTTCTGCGAGAACTCTCCGATGAGGAGCATCAGCGCTTTATCGAATACATGGATGCATCGACTCGCCTGGTGGTGGAGGTTATGGAACGAGAGGGTGCGGCAAGGGCCGGTGGGACTTCCCGTCGCAAGAGCACGGCGCAAAGTCGTAGGAAGAATGGGGCCAAAAAACCTTCCGCGAAGACCAGCGATAAACCGGCTGCGGAGCCGGTTAAAACGCCCGGCGCTTCCCGGGACACAAAACCACGGCGCAAGAGCGCCCCGCGAAAACGTCCTGTTGTTCGCAAGGTAAAGCCTCGCTCCAATGAACGCTGATTCACCCCGGGAATGGCTCGCGACCTGTCCGCGAGCACTGGCCTCGGTGCTGCGCGCTGAATTGGAGGCCCTCGGCGCCGAAGACTGTAAGGAACAGGCTGCGGCCGTTAGCTTTCGCGGCACGCGGGCGGTGATGTATCGCGCCTGCCTATGGTCTCGGGTGGCAAGCCGGGTCTTGCTGCCTTTGGGGCAGGGGGCGGCGGATTCAGCGGATGAGCTGTATCGAACAGTGCAAGAGTTTCCCTGGCCTCAGCTCCTTCGACAAGGCGCCAGCTTTGCCATCGATTTCCACGGCACGAATCGAGCGTTACGCAACACCCGCTTTGGTGCCCAGCGAAGTAAAGACGCCGTGATGGACCGGTTTCGTGCAAGTGGCCTAACGCCACCGCCCGTGCGCCCAGAGAACCCGGATATCCGTATTCAGCTGCGTTTGCGCGGAGCCCGCCTCGATCTCGCTCTGGATATGGCCGGCGAAAGCCTTCATCGGCGCGGCTATCGCCGGGGCACGGGCGACGCACCGCTGAAGGAAAACCTTGCCGCGGCAATGCTTTTGCGTGCCGGGTGGCCAGCTCTTGCGGAGCGGGGTGGGGCGCTCCTGGATCCCATGTGTGGCTCCGCAACCTTGCTTATCGAAGGCGCCATGATGGCTGCGGATATGGCACCGGCGCTGGGCCGGGAGCGATTTGGATTTCAGGCCTGGGGAGATCACGATGACGCTCAATGGGCAGCGATTGTCGCCGATGCGCGGGGTCGCCGTGAGCGGGGCCATAGCTCAGTGTTGCCAGAGATCCGTGGCTACGACGCCAATCCCCGGGTGATTCGCCGCGCCCAGGAAAACATTGCGGCGGCGGGCCTGGAAAAAGCGGTCCGCGTCAGCGTGAAATCCCTTGCGGAGGTAACTCGCCCCACGCACCGACCTTTACCTTTGGGATTGGTGATTAGCAATCCACCCTACGGCGAACGGCTTGGAGACCGGGAAGCGCTGCCGATGCTCTACCGTCACCTGGGTGAGCTATTGCATCGAGAGTTCCAGGGCTGGGAGGCGGCGATCCTCACCGGCGACAAGGCACTGGGAAAAGCTCTGGGTTTACGCAGTCATCGACAACACGATGCGTACAACGGGGCCTTGCCCGTGACTCTGGTGCTGCTATCCCTAGGCCCGGACAACCGCTTGAGGGATCTACCCCCGCCGATGGACGGTGATGCAAGGAATGATCCCTGGGCTGGTGCCTCCGCATCGGACAGCCCCGCGCCGGAATCGATAGATGCCATGAACTCACATCCAGGCCTCAGTCCCGGTGCGGAGATGTTTGCCAATCGACTCCGCAAAAACCAGCGACGCCTCGCCTCCTGGCTGAAACGTTCTGGCGTAACTTGCTACCGTCTCTACGATGCCGATATGCCCGAGTATGCCGTTGCCGTTGATCGTTACGAGGATTGGTTACATGTGGCCGAGTATCGACCACCGGCGAGCGTATCCGCCGATGCGGCGGCGCAGCGCCTGGCAGAGGTTCGCGCGGCGCTCCCCTCCGCTACGGGAGTTCCCAGGGAGCGTATCGTATTCAAGCGTCGAGAGCGTCAACGCGGTCAACAGCAGTATCAGCGTCGAGGGCAGGGCGCTGCGCAACTCCTTGTCCACGAAGACAGCGCCCAGCTTTTGGTCAATCTTCACGATTATCTCGATACGGGTTTGTTCCTTGATCACCGGCCACTTCGCCGCCGAATTGCCGCAGAAGCCTCGGGACGGCGATTCTTGAATCTGTTTTGCTATACCGGCAGCGCGACAATTCACGCGGCCCTGGCCGGGGCTCGAGAGACCGTGAGTGTGGATTTGTCCAATGCCTATCTGCGTTGGCTGGCGCAAAACATTGCCCAAAATGGGCTTGCCGAGTCCCGTCATCACATGGTGCGGGAAGACGTGCTCAAGTGGTTGCGCAGCGGCACCGACACCTTCGATATCATCTTGCTCGACCCACCGTCCTTTTCAAACTCAAAAAAAGTTGTGGGCAGCTTCGACGTGCAGCGTGATCATGGGGGGCTCATCGACCTGGCCATGGCCAGGTTGGCGCCCGAAGGGGTTTTGTACTTCTCAAACAACCGTCGAAAGTTCCAGCTAAATGCCCAGGTAAGTGAGCGCTATCGCTGTGAGGACATCACCGCAAAGACCCTGGATCCTGACTTTAAACGAGCGCCACCGCCCCACCGATGTTGGCGCTTGCAACACCACTCTGATCCAGCGGGCACCTCGTCGTAAATACTTATCCACAGGGCTTGCGGCGTGAATATGGGTTGTGCTAACCGACGCTAAATATAGATTTGATGTTAAATAATAAATATAAGAAATTGAAATATATACTAATAATGATTCAACCTATGCTCCGCTTCTCCATGGCCGACGCCGCAGAGCATGGATTCCCAAGGCTTGCATTTTTTTTGCGCACTACCTTATCCACACCCCTGGTGTCAGTTATGCGCGACTGTTCGCGATGTTGCTGATCGTTTATCACAGCCAAAGTGGTACCTCTGCGAAACTTGCCAAAGCCGCGTTAGAGGGTGCAAGAGAGCAGGATGAGGCCGCAGTCCTTGCAAGGGCCGTAGACTGCGGTAGTGCGGAAGTTTCCCGCGCCGAGGGATTGTTATTGGTCTGTGCGGAGAATTCCGGGCGTCTCTCGGGAGGCGCCAAGGACTTCCTCGATCGCGTGTTTTACCCCCTTATCGAGCGCAAGCTGACCTTGCCCTACGGCCTGTTGGTCTCCGCCGGTAACGATGGACGGGGTGCCGTCGAGGAAGCGCGGCGGATCTTCCGCGGTATTCCCTTTACAGAGGCTCTGGAGCCACGAATAATCCGCGGCCAAGCCGACGCCCAGGCGCTGGAAGATGCCCGAGAATTGGGTGCCGGCTTCGCCGCTGGGCTCGCCATGGGAATCTTTTAGGGCGCTTTTGCGCGCGGTCCATCTTCGTACCCGGTCTATAAACGATGGAGTGAGAATGACTGACGACGCTTCGATGGGGGCCGAGGAAGAGAGCGTGCAGGCCCGTGGCACCGGCGATGTTCCCGAGGGCTTTGTGCGGATGCCGGAGGGCTTGGGTTTTGGAGATCGTCTCCAGCCATTCTATCGGCGCATCGTAGGACGGGATGTGAGCTTCGGTTTCTTCGTGGCTGAGCAACATCTGAACATGATGGGCGTTTGTCATGGCGGTGCCCTCATGACCCTCGCGGATATCGCCGCCGCAACGAGCATTCATCATCGCCGAGACAAACCGTCACCGTCACCTACCATCAACTTAAGCTTTGACTTTCAGTCCCCGGGGCGACGGGGCCACTGGCTCGAGACTCGCGCCGAGCATGTTGATGTGAAGCGTAGCTTCGGTTTTTGTAGCGGCGTAATCGTTGATGGAGACACGATTGTGCTGCGGTATAGCGGCACTTTTTACAATGCCGGCCAGCGTTCTGACAGCGCTTCTCCTGCCCAAACACGGGCCATGGCGATTCTCCTGGGGGATGACGCGCCCCTGGAGTGATCGTTGGCATCAGGTTGTTTCACCGCGATGAACATCAGGGATCTTGGCTAGCTGAGATGTGACTTAGGACCGGCTATCCGGCACCGGCGTGCAGGGCCTCGACGAAGGCCCGGGCACTGCGCGATAGGGTGCGCTCCTTGTGTACGACCAAACCCAGCGTGCGCGAAAGCCGCGCGCCGCGAAGACTGAGGCAGCGCAATTCTTCGTTGGCCATGGATTCCGGTAGCACGGTCCAGCCCAGTCCAACGGTGGCCATCATACGCAGGGTCTCCAGGTAGTTCGTGGCCATTCTCAGTTGTAGGGTCTCACCGGCTGCGGAGAAATGCCGATGCACGATTTGCCCCGTGAAGGTATCCAGGCCAGGGAGTACCGCGGGATAAGCCGCGAGTTCCGCAAGCCTGAGGCTCCGGCGATTCGCCAAATCGTGATCGCTCGAAACCATGACGCTCAGGGGATCTTCCCACAGGGGTTCGCTGCTTAGCTGGGTGATGTTTCCGGGGGCCAGGGTCACTACCGCAAGTTCTATCTCGCCGACCCGCAGGCGTTCGTAGGCCTGTTCTGAATCGAGAAATTCTATGGCCAGGTGCACCGCCGGGTGACGGCGTTGAAAGCTGGACAGTATCGGTGGCAAGCGATGCAGTCCGATATGGTGGCTGGTTGCCATCCGTAAAGGGCCCGCAAGTTCGCCGTCCAGATCCCGTACCGCCTGTTCTGCCCGGCGCAAGCTCTGCTCCACGTCGGGCACCTTCGCCAGGAGGGCGCGACCCGCTTCCGTCAACTCTATCTGACGGCCCATGCGGTCAAACAAGCTGGCTCCGAGGGTTTCTTCGAGCAGAGCGATACGTTTGCTCACGGCCGGTTGCGTAAGATGGAGAAGCTCTGCCGCCGTAGAGAAGGAGCGTTGCTGTGCAACGCAGGCAAAGGCGCGGAGATGGGCAAGATCCATGGCGTTTGATCCATAACATCAAGGAATCGAAGCTATAAAAATAATAGATTGGAGTTATCCAATCCAGTGGCCTATGCTTGCCGGGTTTTATTTCTGGAACCTCACGCCATGGCCGGACAAACCCTTTACGACAAGCTTTGGGCCCAACATCTCGTGGAAGAGCGGGAAGATGGCTCCGCGCTCATTTACATCGATCGTCATCTGATCCATGAGGTGACCTCGCCCCAGGCCTTTGAGGGCCTGAGAATGGCAGGCCGAGAACCCTGGCGTCTCGGGGCCAATCTCGCCGTGCCCGATCACAATGTGCCTACGGAAACGTCGGAGAGGGCCGGTGGTGTAGCGGGTATCGTCGACGACACCTCCCGACTCCAGGTGCAGACCCTCGACGATAACTGCGCCCACTTCGGCATTGAAGAGATACCCATCAACGATCGTCGGCAGGGAATTGTCCACGTGGTGGGCCCCGAGCAGGGAGCGACCTTGCCGGGCATGACCGTCGTCTGCGGCGACTCCCATACCAGCACCCACGGAGCCCTGGGGGCCCTGGCCCACGGCATTGGTACCTCTGAGGTGGAACACGTCCTTGCGACCCAATGCCTGGTGCAGCAGAAAATGAAGAACCTTCGCGTTCGCGTGGACGGTGTGCTGCCCCTAGGTGTGACCGCCAAGGATCTGGCCCTGGCCATTATCGGTGAGATTGGCACCGCCGGTGGCACGGGCTATGCCATTGAGTTTGCCGGGGAGGGTGTGCGGGCTCTATCCATGGAGGGGCGTATGACCCTTTGCAATATGTCCATTGAGGCCGGTGCGCGCATGGGCATGATTGCCGTCGATGATACTACCTTGGACTACGTTCGCGGCCGGCCCATGGCGCCCAAAGGTGAGGCTTGGGATGCGGCGGCCGCCGCCTGGAAAGAACTGCGCAGTGATGACGATGCGGTGTTCGATAAGGAGATTGTTCTCGACGCGGCATCCGTCGCACCGCAGGTCACCTGGGGTACGTCTCCAGAGATGGTGGCTCCGGTCACCGGCTCCGTGCCGACGGCGGAGAGTATGGATAGCGCTACTCGTCGGGACGCAACCCGGCGTGCCCTGGAATACATGGGCCTGGAAGGAGGTGCTCCGATCACCTCCATTCCCGCGGATCGGGTGTTTATCGGTTCCTGCACCAACTCCCGTATCGAAGACTTGCGTGAGGCCGCCGCCGTGGTTCGGGGGCGCAGCGTAGCCCAGTCCGTCAAGCAGGCCCTCGTGGTGCCGGGATCTGGTGAGGTCAAGATCCAGGCGGAAGCGGAAGGTCTGGATCAGGTATTTATCGATGCAGGTATGGAGTGGCGGGAGCCCGGTTGTTCTATGTGTCTGGCGATGAACGCTGACAAACTGGGCAAGGGCGAGCACTGCGCTTCGACATCCAACAGGAACTTCGAGGGCCGTCAGGGTTTCGGTGGGCGAACCCATCTGGTGAGTCCGGCCATGGCGGCGGCGGCTGCGATCGCCGGCCATTTTGTTGATGTCCGCAGCTTTGTCGACACGCCCGACGGGCGCGGCCAGGGAGCATTGTCATGAAGGCATTTACCGTACACGAGGGGCTTGTGGCGCCCATGGATCGCGCCAACGTTGATACGGACCTGATCATTCCCAAACAGTTTCTAAAGTCCATCAAGCGCAGCGGGTTTGGGCCCAACTTGTTTGACGAGCTTCGTTACCTCGATGAGGGGCAGCCCGGTGAAGACTGCAGTGACCGTCCCATCAACAGCGAATTCCCGCTGAATTTTCCTCGCTACGCGGGAGCGTCGATTCTGCTGGCCCGGGAAAACTTTGGCTGTGGATCGAGTCGTGAACACGCGCCCTGGGCTCTGGAGGACTATGGCTTTCGCGCGATCATTGCACCGAGCTTCGCTGACATCTTTTACAACAACTGTTTTAAGAACGGCGTGTTGCCCGTGGTACTACCGGCGGATCAAGTAGAGGAGCTGTTTACCCAGCTGTACGCCGAAGAGGGTTACCGTTTGACCGTCGACCTCCAGGCTCAGGAGGTGCGCTTGAGCGACGGACGGAGTTTTTCCTTCCCCGTGGAGGAGTATCGACGCCTCTGTCTGCTGGAGGGTTTGGACGACATTGGGGTGACCTTGAAAAGTGCAGATGCGATTCGGGCCTATGAGGCGCAGCGGGCCCTATCAGCGCCGTGGTTGTTTACGGATCGAGGAGCTGTCTGATGGCGAAGATTCTGCTGTTACCCGGGGATTACATCGGTCAAGAAATTGTCCCCCAGGCGGAAAAGGTCCTCAGCACCGTGGGACGAGCCTTTGACCTCGACCTGGAGTTGGATTCTGCATTAATCGGCGGCGCAGCTGTCGACGCGGTAGGCGTACCTCTGCCGGAGGAAACCCTGGCCAAGGCGCGAGCGGCTGACGCAATTCTTCTCGGTGCGGTCGGTGGTCCCGCCTATGATGAACTGCCCCGAGACAAGCGCCCGGAGCGGGGATTGTTGCAGATCCGTTCGGCCCTGGATCTCTTTGGCAATCTGCGGCCCGCGATCATGTATCCGCAATTGGTGGGCGCCTCAAGTCTTAAACCCGAACTGGTCGCTGGCCTGGATATTCTCATTGTTCGGGAACTGACGGGTGGAATCTATTTTGGCGAGCCCCGAGGCGTTCGCCAATTGGAAAACGGCGATCGCGAAGGCTTCAACACCTACGTGTACAACGAAACGGAAATCCGCCGTATCGCCCGTTTGGCCTTCGAGCTGGCGCAAAAGCGAGGGGGTCGTCTGTGCAGCGTAGACAAAGCTAACGTCCTGGAAGCGACGGTCCTCTGGCGCGAGGTGGTAACCGAACTCGCAGGAGAGTATCCCGACGTGGAGCTCGAGCATTTGTACGTGGATAACGCGGCTATGCAGTTGGTGCGGGCCCCCAAGCAGTTTGATGTCATGGTTACGGGGAACATGTTCGGTGACATTCTTTCCGACGCCGCCGCCATGTTGACGGGCTCCATTGGGATGCTGCCGTCGGCGTCTCTTAATGCCCAGGGTCAGGGTATCTACGAGCCCTGTCATGGTTCGGCGCCCGACATCGCGGGGCAGGGCAAAGCGAACCCGCTGGCGACGATTCTCTCCGTGGCGATGATGCTCCGCTATTCCCTGCAATGCGCCTCGGGCGCGGATGCTATCGAGACCGCTGTGGGCGTGGTACTCGACCGGGGCTTGCGAACACCCGATATCGCTGAAGAAGGCCAGGAGCCTGTGACCACGGAGGAGATGGGCGCTGCTGTGCTGGATGCCCTGGAATATCAGCTGGCCTCGGGGAGGACCGCGGCATGAGTCAGACCTATGACGTCGCCATCGTCGGCGCCACGGGAGCCGTTGGGGAAGCGATGATCGAGATTCTCGAAGAACGGGACTTTCCCGTTGGCGAGTTGTATCTCTTGGCGTCGGAGCGTTCCGCCGGGAAAAGGATCGCGTTTCGAGGTAGCCAACTCGCGGTGAAGAATCTCGCCGAATTTGATTTCTCGCAGGTGCAGATCGCTCTGTTTTCCGCCGGCGGTGGTATCTCCGCCGAGTATGCACCCCAGGCGGCGGATGCGGGCGCGGTGGTGATCGACAATACCTCTCACTTTCGTCGAGACCCGGAGATTCCTCTTGTGGTGCCCGAGGTGAACCCCGAGGCCGCTGCCCAGTGGCGAAACCGGGGCATCATTGCGAACCCAAACTGTTCGACGATTCAGATGTTGGTGGCGCTAAAGCCCATCTACGACGCAGTAGGCATCGAGCGGATCAACGTCGCCACCTATCAGGCGGTTTCTGGCACCGGCAAGAGTGCCATCGAAGAATTGGCGGGGCAGACCGCTCGTCTGCTCAATGGCCAACCCGCGGAAAGCAAGGTGTACCCAAAGCAGATTGCCTTCAACGCGTTGCCCCATATCGATACCTTCCAGGACAACGGGTATACCCGGGAAGAAATGAAGATGGTCTGGGAGACACAGAAAATCTTCGCCGACGAGTCTCTGCAGGTAAACCCAACCTGTGTTCGTGTGCCGGTGTTTCATGGTCACGCGGAAGCCGTGCACATCGAAACCGAGCGACCCATTTCCGCTCTGGAGGCGCGACAGTTTCTGGAGAACGCGCCCGGTGTCGTGGTTATCGATGAGCGCGAAGACGGGGGATATGCAACCCAGGTCACAGATGCGGCCGGGGCTGATCCGGTGTTTGTGAGTCGCCTCCGCGAGGACATCTCTCGTCCCCGGGGCCTCAATCTATGGGTGGTTTCCGACAACCTGCGAAAAGGGGCGGCATTGAACAGTATCCAGATCGCCGAGTTGCTCCTCCGCGAGGGCCTGCTGGGCTGATCACAAAGGTTTCGGCGACGGGTTTTGGTACTCTGCAGGGTTGACGGATTGTCTCGGGCGGGGCTACATTCGTCGCAGTTGCAGCATTTTGTCCGTAATTAGCTGCAAGCCGTTGTGAAAAAAAGCGTTTTCTGGTCCACGTGAATGCCTTTCGACCGTCAAAGTCGACGGGGTAGAGAACGGGGACCGGAGGTCATGGAAGGGGCAATAACAGACCTGGGCAACAAGCTCGGAGTCATAAGGCAGGGCGATGGCGACTAGGATGGGGGTCAAGAATGCTGCGCGCATGGCGTTGGCGGCGTGTACGGCTGCGGCGTCGGTGCCTGTCTCTGCATTGGGTCTCGGCGAGATTCAAATGCGGTCCTTTCTCAACGAGCCCCTTCAGGCTGAGGTGGAGCTTCTCGATACCCGAGAGCTCACCGTTGACGACATTCGTATTCGCCTCGCGGGCGGCGAAGATTTCGATCGCCTGGGTGTCGAGCGAAGCTATTTCCTGACCAGTATTCAGTTTGAGGTTCGAGTAGATCCGGGTACGGGCCGCGGCGTGATTCGCCTGTCGACCCAGGAAGCTGTGCTCGAACCCTATCTAGATCTGATTATCGAAGCACGCTGGCCAAGTGGTCGTCTTCTGCGAGAGTACACGGTTCTGGTGGACCCCCCCGCGTTTCGTCAAGACGTGGTGACCGTATCAGCGGCGGAACGTGTTGCAGCCCAGAACCCGGAAAAACCCGCCCTTGATGAAGCCTCTACGGCGGCGGTGGCCGAAGAACAGCGAGCGCAGACGAGCGGTGATTCGGTGGCCCTGCGCGAAAGCACCCTGCCTCCGGGGGAAATGCCAGAGCGGGCGTTTTCCGCCGAGACATCGACTTCCCCCAGTGCGGGTAGCCGTTACATGGTTCGCCGGGACGAAACCCTTTGGCAGATCGCATCCCAGGGGCGCCCCGACGGCATTTCCGTGCAACAGGCTATGCTGGATATCCAGCGCATCAATCCCGAAGCCTTCATCAACGGCAATATCAATCAGATCAAGGCCGGCTACATCATCTACCTACCTGCGGCAGGTGAAGTAAGTTCCGATGACCTGGCCGCCGCTCTGGATGAAGTGCGAGATCAAAACGCACAGTGGCAGGCCTCGCGTGGTGCCCCCGGTGTTACTACAGCGGCGACCCTACGCGTCTCCGCCGAGCCCAGTCCCCGAGAGCAGCCCGCGACTATGGAAGAGGGCGGGCCATCTTCGTCCTCCGGTATGGCTGACGATAGGTCTTCCCAGGATATCGCAGGCACCGAGGTTGCTCGTTCTCCATCGGAGCAAAATACTCAGCCTCCGGAGTCGGCGACGGACTCGTCGGCGGTAGCCTCATCGGAATTGGCAGCTCAACTGGACGCCATGGCGGAGCGCCTCGATACCCTCGAACAGATCGTCGCCCTAAAAGATGAGCAGATCGCTACCCTCGAACAGGCCCTCCGGGAAGCCCGAGAGTCAGCGCAAACCGCTGCGGCCGCGCCGGCATCGGTCGCGCCAAGTCCTGCTCCGTCTAATACTCCCCCACCGACACCACCACCCCAGCGTCCGGAAACGGGTGGAATCCCCTGGCTGCCCATTGGTGGGGGGCTGTTGGTCATCCTCCTGGCCATCGCTGCGTTTTTGCGTCTCCGTAAACGCGGAGAGGACGAGGACAGTTCCTCGGCCGCGGAAGTCGAGGAAGAAGACGATGTTTTCGCTGGCGTTAATCTGAAGAAGGAAGCCCTCGAAGACGCCGATCTGGCTATAGGCGAATCGCCCGATGCCGAAGAAACCTCACCGGCCGACGAAGACGACACTCTTCCCGTCGGAGATGACACCGTGGACCCACTTCTCGATCGCGGTGGTAGCCGGGGCTACGGTGAGCGCAAGCACGATGACTACATCGACGAAGCGGCCGGTGGCGATGCTCTAGCTGAGGCCGATATATACATCGCCTACGGTCGCTACCTTCAGGCCATCGAGCTGCTAGATGACGCGATCAAGAACGAGCCGGGTAATAGCGCTTATCGGGTCAAGCTCATCGAGCTCTACGTGGACATGGGTGAAGAACAAAGCGCTGCGGAGCAGTTGCAAGAGTTGCGTACTCATGGCGACGCGGATGCCATAGCCCGGGCCGAAGGTCTCCTGGGTAGCTCTACGGGTGGTAGTCCTATAGCGACTCCTCCTGAGCCGACCCCTGAACCCATCTCGGCGGATGATTCCCTAAGTCTCGACGAGCCGGATGCGACGGAGTTATCCATCGCGGAGGACGACGGTGACAGCGGTCTTGAACTGGACTTAAGCGATAACTTTGCCGAGCCCTCGGTGGAAGAGACTGACGATTTGCAGCCCGTTAGTCTTGCACCAGAGGACCCTCTCGAATTTAAGCTCGAAGATGAAGCGACTGCAGAAGCCGCCGAAGACCTTGGCGGTGCCCCTGCAGCGGTCGAGGCTTTCGATGACGCGCCCATTGAATTTGACCACCTTGAGATTGAAGAAGACGAAGTGGTTGATCCCATTCCCGGGGCAGACGATCTGGATCTCTCGGAAACTGAGGAAGTGTTGGATCTTTCCGACGCGCTGGCTAGCGACAGCGAAGAGTCCACTGATGGGGTAGATGGCGAGGACCTCTTAATTGCCGATGATGCGGACCAAATGGCCACCAAGCTTGATCTGGCGCGCGCCTACCTCGATATGGGAGATAGCGAGGGAGCCCGGGGTATCCTGGAAGAGGTGGCGGGAAATGGCACCGCCGAACAGCAGCAGGAAGCTCAGGATCTGCTGACCCGGATTGGCTAGTTCTTCCGCGGTATACCAGCGTTTTTCTGACCTAGATCTTGAACCGGGGCAGCGCCTGGCCCTGCGCATCGAGTACCAGGGTTCCGAGTTCAGCGGCTGGCAGGCACAACCTCATCTTACAAACGTCGTAACGGTACAGGAAACCCTCCAGCAGGCTTTGTCGGCCATCGCCGCACAACCCGTGGTGGTGCACTGTGCGGGGCGAACGGATACGGGGGTTCACGCCTGCGCTCAGTGGGTGCATTTCGACGCGCCGGTTTCTCGCAGTCTCAAATCCTGGGTCCTAGGGGCCAATGCACAGCTCCCCGCAACGGTTCGCATCGGCGATGGGTTAGCGGTTCCAGCGACCTTTCACGCGCGGCACAGCGCCTTATCTCGACGTTACCACTACCTCATTGCGAACACTCGCACGGCCCCGGCTCTGCTTGCGCGTCAGGTACTTTGGGTTCGTGAACCCCTCGATGAGCAGCGCATGGGGGAGGCTTTACAAGCGCTTCTCGGTGAGCGTGATTTCAGCGCCTTTCGCGCCGCTTCCTGTCAATCCACAACACCCATGCGCTTCATGGAGTCCATTGGCGTTCGACGCCAGGGGGAGTACCTGGCCATAGATTTACGGGCCAATGCGTTTTTGCATCACATGGTTCGCAATATCATTGGCTCTGCCTTGCGTGTTGGTCTAGGCGAACGGCCGGTGGATTGGTTGGCTGAACTCCTGGCGGGGCGCGACCGAACCCTGGCGGGGGCGACGGCGCCTCCCACGGGGTTGTACCTTAGCGACGTGCAGTACCCAGACGAATTTTCTATACCGTCGACTCCGGGTCTTCCTTTTCCGGCGGTGTAAGATCCGAGGCGAAGGCCCGATTCTGCTATCATTACGCGCTTTTCGACGGCGGCGATCATGGGCGCTTTGAGAACCCGCGTAAAAATTTGTGGGATCCGCGATGCGACCGCGGCGGCTGCGGCGAGCGAGGGTGGAGCCGATGCCCTGGGCTTTGTTTTTTATCCGCCCAGTCCTCGCAACGTAACGCCGGAAGAAGCTGCCCAGGCTCTGGCCGCTGCGGGACCCCTGGTCACCTCCGTGGGTTTGTTTGTGAATCCCAGTGTCGACACCGTAGAAGCCGTGCTCGCCCATTGCCCTCTGGACTGCCTGCAGTTTCACGGCGATGAGAGTGCTGAGTTTTGCGCTTCCTTTGGTCGGCCCTATCTAAAGGCGATCCGTATGAAACCGGGGCTTCATGTCGCTGAGCAGGTGGCGGCTTACCCCGACGCGCGGGCTTTGCTCTTTGATGCCTGGCGTGCCGATACGCCCGGCGGCACGGGGGAGACTTTCCCCTGGGAGCTGATACCGGAAGTTCCCCGACCCTGGCTTCTGGCCGGGGGCCTCACCGTCGCGAACGTGGGGGAGGCGATACGGATTGCTGCGCCTCCGGCGGTGGATGTGAGCGGTGGTGTGGAAGCTCGCCGGGGAGAAAAGGATGTAAAGCTCATCGAGGGATTTCTCGCGGCCGTGCGGGAGGCGGATCACCAGCGCAACGCGAATGCAGCTCAAGCCAATCAGACGTAACTGTCATAGTAGAAGCAAGAACGGGACACCCAATCATGACCAGTGATGCCAATCCACTGCGCTACGCCAATCAACCCGATGGGGAGGGTCGCTTTGGACCCTACGGAGGGAAGTTCGTCGCCGAAACGCTCATGGCCGCCCTGGCCGAGCTAGAGAGCATGTATCGAAGACTCTCTGAGGACGCGGAGTTCCAAAGGGAGTTTGATGAAGACCTCGCCCACTATGTGGGGCGTCCGTCGCCGCTGTATGAAGCGCGGCGCTGGTCCGATGAAATCGGCGGCGCGCGCATCTTCCTCAAACGTGAAGACCTGAACCACACGGGGGCCCACAAGGTAAACAACACCGTGGGCCAGGCGCTCCTGGCCAAGCATATGGGCAAACCTCGGGTTATCGCCGAAACGGGTGCCGGTCAACACGGGGTGGCCAGCGCGACCATCGCCGCCCGGCTGGGATTGGAGTGCCATGTATTCATGGGTGCCGAAGACGTCCAGCGTCAGTCCCTAAACGTGTATCGCATGAAGCTTCTGGGGGCCACCGTGGTACCGGTAACGGCGGGCTCAGCAACCCTAAAAGATGCCATGAATGAAGCCATGCGCGACTGGGTTACCAATGTCGACGACACCTTTTACATCATCGGCACGGTTGCCGGCCCTCATCCTTACCCCATGCTGGTGCGAGATTTTCAGTGCGTCATCGGTCGTGAGGCCCGGGCTCAGTGTCTGGCCCAGACCGGTAAGCTGCCCGACGCCCTCGTAGCCTGCGTCGGTGGTGGATCCAATGCCATTGGTTTGTTCCACCCGTTCCTGGCCGATGAGTCCGTCGCCATGTACGGCGTGGAGGCGGGTGGCCATGGCATAGAGACGGGGCAGCATGCGGCACCCCTGTCCGCCGGTTCGCCGGGTATCCTCCACGGCAATCGCACTTACCTGATGCAGGATGAGGATGGTCAGATCATCCACACGCACTCCGTATCGGCGGGACTCGATTATCCCGGTGTGGGGCCGGAGCACTCCTGGCTGAAAGACATTGGTCGCGTGGACTACGTGGCGGCAAACGATGACGAAGCCCTCGCGGCGTTTCACAAACTGACGCGCATCGAGGGCATCATGCCGGCGCTGGAGACTGCTCACGCCTTGGCCTACGCGGAAAAGCTGGCCGCTACCATGACCCCCGAGCAAAGCATTGTGGTCAATTTATCGGGCCGTGGAGACAAGGATATTCTCACCGTCGCCCGTCTTGAAGGTATTGAGGTCTAAGGCCCATGAGTCGTATCGCAGGAGTATTCCAGACTCTAGAAGCAACTTCGCGCAAGGCGGTGATCCCCTACATTGTCGCCGGCGACCCCATAGTTGATATCACCGTAGACCTCATGACGGCGTTGGTGGAAGGTGGCGCCGACATCATCGAACTGGGGGTGCCGTTTTCCGACCCCATGTCCGAAGGGCCGGTGATTCAGCGCGGTCATGAACGCGCCCTGGAGCGCGGGGTGCGCCTGCGCGGGGTATTGGAAACGGTGCGACAGTTTCGTCAGGAAAACACCCACACACCGGTCCTCCTCATGGGCTACGCCAATCCCGTGGAACACATGGGTTACCAACGCTTTGCGGACGAGGCTTCGGCGGCGGGCGTAGACGCACTATTGACGGTGGACGTACCGCCCGAGGAAGTGGACGACATCAACGCGGAACTGAAGCGTGTGGGCATGGACAATATCTTCCTCATCGCTCCCACCACGCCCTCTTCAAGGATGGATCGCATTACCGCTCAGGCGAGCGGGTTTATCTATTACGTGTCCCTTAAAGGGGTAACGGGTGCGGGGAATCTCGATCAGCAAGCGGTTAGCGAGCAGGTCGCGGAAATACGACGGCATACCAGTCTTCCCGTCTGTGTGGGGTTTGGTATCAAAGATGGACCGTCCGCCGCGCGGGTGGCCCGGGACGCGGACGGAGTGGTTATCGGCTCCGCCCTGGTGCAGCGCTTGGCCGATGTGCAAGCTGCGGGCGGGGATCGTGTCGCAATCCTCAGTGCGGCGACGGCTTTACTCACCGATATCCGTGCCCACGTCGACGGCATGCAAAGCGACGCCGCCTAGGTCGGTCCACCGGGGACTCTCGAAAAGCAAAATATACTTACCGCAAGGCAACTGTCATACGCCGCCAGCGGCGTATAATGGCGGCCGCGAACAAGCCTGCGCTGGGAAGCGACCATGAGCTGGATTGACAAGATTCTACCTTCGGGAATCAGCCGTTCCGACGGAAGCAAGCGCGCTTCCGTACCGGAAGGCGTGTGGACCAAATGCATTAAATGCGAGGCGGTTCTCTACGGCCCTGATCTTGAGCGCAATGCCAATGTTTGTCCCAAGTGCGACCACCACATGCGTCTCGGTGCGCGTAAGAGGCTGGACCTATTTCTTGACCCCGATGGTCGGGAAGAGGTCTTTGCGGAGATAGAACCCGTTGACCGGCTGCGTTTTCGCGACAAGAAAAAGTACTCCGCGCGACTGGCCTCGGCCCAGAAATCCACCGGTGAGCGCGATGCCCTGGTGGCTGTGCGCGGCACCCTCCATGGCCTGCCCCTGGTGGCCGTGGCCTTTGAGTTCGGGTTTCACGGCGGTTCCATGGGTCAGGCGGTGGGTGAAAAATTCTCCCAGGCCGCGCAACTGGCGCTGACGGAACGCATCCCCCTGGTCTGCTTCGCCGCCTCGGGGGGGGCGCGCATGCAGGAGGCGCTGATTTCCCTGATGCAGATGGCCAAGACCAGCGCGGTCATTGAGCGCATGCATAGCGAGGGAGTGCCCTACATCTCCGTAATGACGGACCCTATCTACGGCGGGGTGTCCGCTTCTCTGGCGCTACTCGGCGATCTCAACATTGCCGAACCCGAGGTTCGCGCTGGCTTCGCCGGACCGAACATCATTGAGCAAACCATTCGTCAGAAGTTGCCCAAGGGTTTTCAGCGCAGTGAGTTTCTGCTGGAGCACGGCGCTATCGATATGATCGTCCCGCGTCTTGAACTCCGCGATACTATCGGAGGCGTGTTGGCCAAACTCCTCGGCAAGCCTGCCGTTGTGAGCGTGGAACAGTCCTCTTCCGAGGAGTCTGAAGGTGCTGATCAAGAGGTCGGTGACGAGCCAGTACTGGCGGACGATGGCAGTGCGACGCCACCGGTAGCGGAAGAGACGGAAGCTGCTGACAAGGCAGCAGAGGATGCCCCAGAGGAAAGCGAAGACGCGCCGCGCGAGGAATCAGAACTCGCTGACGGCTCTGACGTTGATGACGATTCCGCAGAGACACCGGTGGACGCCGATGAAGCGGAAACCGTAGAAGTAGCCTCGGACGACGACAACCCGGCAGCTGCGGTGGAGCCGAGTCCAGGGGAAGAAAGTGAAGACGTCACGGATCAAGTAGACGAGGAGCCCTCAAGCAAAAAAGCCGATGGCTGAGCGCTCCCTCAACGATTGGTTGCGCCACCTAGAACGCATTCACCCTCAGGATATTGACCTGGGGCTCAGCCGGGTGGCCCTTGTCGCCCAGTCCCTGGCCTTGACACCGTACCCAATCACCACCCTAACCGTGGCGGGGACCAACGGCAAAGGCAGCGTCGTCTATTGCAGTGATGCGATCCTTCGGGGCCATGGTCTGCGGACGGGGCGCTACACATCGCCCCATCTCTTACGGTTCAATGAACGGATTGTTATCGACGGCGAGCCCGCGAGGGACGACACCATCGTCCATGCTTTTGAAGCGATTGAGGTCGCACGGGGCGACACCACCTTAACGTATTTCGAGTTCGCCACCCTTGCCGCTCTCTGGTTGTTTCGCGAGGCCCAGGTCGACATTGCCATTCTTGAGGTTGGTCTTGGTGGACGTCTCGATGCCGTAAATCTGGTGGATGCGGACCTTGCGGTGATCACCGCTATTGCCCTCGATCATCAGCACTGGCTAGGCGAGTCCGAGGAAGAGATTGCGCCGGAGAAAGCTGCTATCGCTCGCCCCGGTCGACCGGTGGTATTGGCGGAGCTGAATTATCCAACAACCCTTGGATCGACGCTGCAGTCTATAGGTGCCGCCTGCCTGCGGGCTGGTGACAACTGGACCTGGCGGGAATCGGCACCCGCGAGGGACGCTTCCTTTGCCGTTAATCTGCGCTTTTGCGGTGATGGGATGGAGCATACCTTTCCCGTGCGGGAGGGTCTCCGGGCCGCGAACGTGGCGGCGGCCCTACAGGCCACAGCGCACCTTTTACAGGAGGATTTTTCCCCAGACACGGCAGGGGAGGCGTTGGCGGCTGTGCGGGTTCCGGCCCGGCGACAACGATTGGAACTCGGGCATAGGGAAATCATCCTCGACGTCGCCCATAACCCCGCCGCCATGGCGGCATTAGCAAGCTATTTGCAGAGCTTGCCCGGCGCAGGACGCACCGTCGCCGCTTTTGGAGCTATGGCTGACAAGGATCTAACGGCGATGGTGGAGTGTCTGGCCACGGTGGTAGATGGTGCCTGCGCCCTGGAGATTCCTGGCATCGATCGTGCGGCTACCCCCGATCTTCTCTGGAGCGTTCTGGATAGGGCAGGAGTGGCGATCCCCCAAGAGTCGTTTGCCGTCGACGCTGTTTGGCAGCAATTGCTTGCCGGTACGGGAAGGGGTGATCGTATTATCGTTTGCGGCTCTTTTCACAGCGTTGCGGGTATAATGGCGCTCCTTCCCCCGCCTGTTTAAACCGCCGATAAGCCGTGGACAATCTCGTCAAACAACGCCTCGTGGGTGCCTTGATTCTGGTGGCCCTGGCGGTCGTATTTTGGCCCATCATCTTTGTCGCGGGAGATGGCGGCACCAGCGAAGTACGAGTTCCTGTTCCCGAGGTGCCGCCGGTGGATCTAACCCCCGTGCCAGAGCCGGACAACGCGGGATTGCGCAAGGGAACTCTGGCCCGCGCCCAGCGACAGGAAAGCAGTGCCAACCGCGAAGACTCATCGTTTGCGGAAGAGCCTAATGATCCCGTGGAACCCGCTGCGGCATTACCTCCGCGGAATGAGGTCGTAACGGAGCCATCCCTGGAAGAGGCCAGGAATACGCTACAGGCACCGACAATGGATGCCGACGGTTTGCCCATTGCTTACTCCCTACAGGTGGCCACCATTGGTGATAAGGAGCGGGCCGAAGCTCTGAGGGAAGAACTTGTAGAGGCTGGGTACAAAGGGTATTTGCAGACCTTGCGTCGCGATGGCCGCACCTTGTATCGCGTTCTTGTGGGGCCTCGCTACAGCCGAGACGAACTGCTGCCGGTGAAAAGCGCTATCGATAGCACCTGGCGCGTTGAATCCATGATCATCCGGTACCTACCATGAGTAGCTGGCCTCAACTAGCCCAGTTCAACGGATTTGATTGGATTGTGGTCGTCATCGTTTGTCTGTCCATGCTGCTCAGTCTCTGGCGCGGTTTCGTTCGCGAGGCCATGTCCCTGGCGGGGTGGGTGATTGCCTTCATTGTGGCGAATCTGGCGGCCGTGACCCTTGCGGAAGCTATCGGCGATCTCATCGCCAATCGTACGGGGCGTTACATCGTCGCCTGGTCCATACTGTTTGTACTTACGCTGGTGCTGTGCTCTCTCACGGCCAAGCTGACCTCAAAGCTCATAAAAGCTTCGGGCCTCGGTTTTTTGGATCGAATTCTGGGCATGGGCTTTGGCGCCATTCGCGGAGCTTTGATCGTCATGGCCTTGGTCTTCGTTATTCGCGAGGTTATACCCAAGAGCGAGCGCTCCCTATTGGAGGAGTCAGAATTGATGCCGCACATCGACTTGCTGCTGTCATGGACCATGCGCACCTTCGAGGATTTTCGAGACGTGGAAATTAAGGGCCTGACAACATGAGAGCGATCCCATTGCTGTGTCAGCTCCTGGGCCCGGAGGTCTTCCTGTGTGCGGTCTAACCGGATTGGTGGTCAAGGGTGATGTAGCGCCGGAGATCTACGATGCGCTCACGGTCTTGCAACACCGCGGGCAAGACGCTGCGGGTATCATGACCAGCAGCGATAACCGATTCCACCAGCGGAAAAGCGTGGGCTTGGTTCGCGATGTATTCCGCCAGCAGCATATGCAGCGTCTTCAGGGAAGCATCGGTATTGGTCATGTCCGCTACCCCACGGCGGGCAGCGGCGGCGCCGCTAACGCGCAGCCCTTCTATGTTAACTCTCCCTATGGCATAGCCCTGGCGCACAACGGCAACCTTACCAACTCGCGGGAGTTGCGTGAGGAACTGTTCGCCTCGGAAATGCGTCATCTCAATACGGACTCTGATTCAGAGGTACTGCTGAACGTATTTGCCTACGAACTCCAGGCCTTGAATAAGCTTCATCCCCAGCCTGAAGACCTGTTTTCTGCCGTGAAGGCCGTACATCGTCGCTGTCGCGGCGGCTATGCTGCGGTCGCCATGCTGGTGAATCACGGCGTTTTGGCCTTTCGTGACCCCCATGGTATCCGTCCCCTGGTGGTGGGTTATCGGGGCGAAGGTTCTGAGCGAGAGTATATGGTTGCCTCCGAGAGCGTGGCCCTGGATGTGCTGGGTTTTCGTGTTCTTTCCGATGTCGCGCCGGGAGAAGCGGTATATATCGATGGGCAGAGACAGCTGCATATGCAGCAGTGCGCCGACGAAACGACCCTGCAACCCTGCATTTTTGAGCACGTGTACTTCGCTCGACCAGACAGTCTCATCGACGAAATATCCGTGTACAAAACCCGTAAGCGTCAGGGAGAAGCACTGGCGCGGAAAATTCTTCGCGAGCGACCGGAACACGATATTGACGTGGTCATCCCGGTGCCGGATTCAAGCCGCACGGCCGGTCTGGCGCTGGCCTCGACCCTGAGAATCAAGTATCGGGAAGCATTCATCAAGAATCGCTATATCGGTCGCACGTTCATCATGCCAGGGCAGCAGCAACGTCGAAAATCCGTTCGCCAAAAGCTGAATCCCATTCGCCTTGAATTTGAGGGGCGCAACGTAATGCTGGTGGACGACTCTATCGTCCGCGGCACCACCTCAAAAGAGATCATTCAAATGGCGCGGGATGCGGGGGCCGCAAAGGTTTACCTGGCTTCGGCTGCGCCACCGGTGCGCTATCCCAATGTCTACGGCATCGACATGCCCTCACCCCAGGAATTGATTGCTCACGGGCGGACCGTAGACGACGTGTCTGCGCTCATCGGTGCCGACTGGCTGGTCTACCAGGATCTCGATGAGCTCGTGCGTTGTTCCCGGGAGGGAAACCCCACGATCGATAGCTTCGAGTGTTCCGTGTTTAATGGTGAGTACATCACCGGCGATGTGGATGAAGCTTACCTCGAGCGTCTTCAGTTGGAGCGCAACGATGCGGCCCAGGCCAAACTCCGGACCGTCGATGGAGACGGGGTTGTCGTGGGCATTCACAACGATGTATCTGAGGTAGGCTAGGCCCACCGATTTCTATGGTATCAATCCATATCGGGTGACCCGCGTTGCCGAACATGGGCGTACCTTCATGGAAACAGCTGGACTTGAGTAAAAAGGGAGCACAAAGAAGCGCCGTGACGACAGGGTCTAAAAACAAACGCGACGAGCCGCTGTTCGAAGAGCTGGATTGGCAAAGCCTTGCCGTACGCGGGGGGATTCATCGCTCTCCCGAAGGGGAGCACAGCGAGCCCCTGTACACCACATCCAGTTATGTCTTTGATAACGCGGCTCAGGCTGCCGCCCGCTTTTCTGGCGACGAGCCTGGAAACGTGTACTCCCGCTACACCAATCCCACGGTGCGAGGCTTTGAAGAGCGGCTGGCCTATCTGGAAGGCGCCGAGGCCTGTGTCGCCACCGCCTCTGGCATGTCAGCGATTTTGAGTACCTGCATGGCGCTCCTTAAGGCGGGGGATCATGTGGTTTGTTCCCGAGACGTGTTTGGCACTACCCGAACCTTGTTTGCCAAGTATCTTGGAAAGTTTGGCATCGAGGTGAGCTTTGTACCTCTTTTGCCGGTGCAGGCCTGGCAGGATGCGCTGCGCGAGAATACCCGCCTGTTGTACCTCGAAACGCCGTCTAACCCTCTCTGCGAGGTAGCGGATCTGGCGGCCATGGCCGAGATTGCCCGAGGGGCAGACGCTTTGCTGGTGGTAGATAATTGCTTTTGCACGCCTGCGCTACAGCAGCCCCTGGCCCTGGGAGCAGATGTGGTGATTCACTCGGCAACCAAGTTTCTCGATGGTCAGGGTCGTTGCGTGGGCGGGGCTGTACTGGGACGTCAGGAGCTCATGGATGAGGTGTTGGGTTTTCTGCGTAGCTGCGGCCCGACCATGAGCGCTTTCAACGCCTGGGTTTTTCTCAAAGGCCTGGAGACGCTGGCCTTACGCATGGAGGCGCATAGCGCTGCGGCCCTGGCTCTGGCCGAATGGCTTGAAGCCCAACCGGCGGTGGAACAGGTGTTTTACGCCGGCCTACCTGCGCACCCCGGTCATGAGCTCGCGGCGCGCCAGCAAAAAGCCTTCGGCGGCGTACTGTCGTTCCGCGTTCATGGAGGACAGCAGGAGGCCTGGCAGGTCATCGATGGCACGCGACTGATGTCCCTCACGGCAAATCTAGGCGATGCCAAAACCACCATTGTCCATCCCGCCACCACAACCCATAGCCGTATATCCCCGGCGGAACGGCTCGACGCGGGTATCACCGACAATCTGATTCGTGTCGCCGTGGGGCTCGAGTCCGTTGAAGATCTCAAGCAGGATCTAGCCCGCGGTCTGGCGGCCTTGGGTTGATTCAAGGGCAGGTATTCCACAGGGCAATCGCGAGTGAAGGACAGTAAACGACAACAGGTTGACGAGGCTGTCGAGGAGATGGCGTCTTTGTTGCTGGGCAAGGAACCGCAGCTTCGTTTGGCCCTGTGCTGTCTCCTGGCGGGCGGTCATCTGCTCATTGAAGACCTGCCGGGCATGGGCAAAACAACCCTGTCCCATGCGCTGGCCCAGGTGTTGGGACTATCCTATAAACGCGTTCAGTTCACTTCGGACCTGTTGCCCGCAGATATCCTGGGCCTGTCGATTTATCACCGCGAGGACAACAGCTTTCGTTTTCATCCGGGGCCGATTTTCACCCAGGTTTTGCTCGCCGACGAAATTAATCGCAGCACCCCCAGAACCCAGAGCGCACTCCTTGAGGCCATGGCGGAACGTCAGGTCACCCTGGAAGGAGAGACCCGGGCTCTGCCGGAGCCGTTCTTCGTTATTGCCACCCAGAATCCTCTGGAACAGTCTGGGACCTATCCCTTACCTGAATCTCAGCTTGATCGCTTTCTTATGCGCATGGAATTGGGCTACCCCGATGCGGTGGCGGAGCGGGATATGTTGCGGACCATGGGTGGCGGCGCTGAAGTGACCTCATTGCGACAACGCTTGACCATGGAGCAACTGGCCTCCTTTCGGGACGCCGTCAATGCGGTCCATGCCTCCGAGTCCCTTTTAGATTATGTTCAGAGGTTGGCGAGGCGCACGCGCCAGGGGGGTGAGTTTGCTGTGGGATTGTCACCCCGGGGTGTTCTTGCACTGCTGCGCTCGGCAAAGACCTGGGCGTTGATGGATGATCGCGATCATGTGCTCCCGGATGATGTACAAGCCGTTTTGCCCGCTGTAACGGCCCACCGCCTGCAGCCGGGAGGTAGCTTTTCCGGCGACGGTCTGGCTCTCGTAGCTCTGCTCCAACGTGAGGTAGACGTTGTGTGATTGAGCTGACGATGGGCGATCGAGTGCGCAAACGCTGGGCTCAGTGGCTTGACCGGCGTATCCCTCGGGCGGCTACCGTCACCCTTGATCAGAAGCGAATTTTTATCTTTCCGTCACCCACGGGTTTCTTCTTTGGCCTGTGTTTGTTGGTGATGTTGATCGCAGCGATCAACTACCAGAACAACATGAGCTACGCCCTGACGTTTCTCCTGGCAAATCTCTTCGTGGTGGCTGTCCTGCACAGCTATGCCAACCTGTCTAATCTAAGTATCAGCGCCGTGGGTGCCGACAACACTTTCGCGAAGCAACGAACCTGTTTCCGCCTGCGCCTGGTCGCCGACGCCGGACGGGGCCATTTCGCGTTACAGGTGGGTTGGCCTGAGCCGTTGGAAGAGCGTCGACGAAGACGCTTCCTGGTCGGTCTGTTCTCCAGGCCAGCCATGCGGGCCGTAGAAGAGGTTGATCTGGAGGCGGGGACGCAACGGGATCT
>DIYG01000077.1 GCA_002428935.1 Halieaceae bacterium UBA6060 | reverse complement strand
CGCGGAGATGGGGGTAGATGGCATCGCCCGCACCGGCGCGGAGCCAGGCACCCGATTCTGGCAGGGGAAACAGCTCCGCGTATCGGCTGACTCGCTGTTGGTCGATGCGTCGATAGACATGATGCCGCTGCAGATCACTGGGCGATGCAAGGCCGACAGATGAGGTCAGGTCCAAGAGCGCGTGGATCGTGTCCCGTTGAAACAGCGCTACCCGTTGAGCCTTGTCCGTGACGTCCAAACCGCGCACTAGTTTTGGGTTTTGCGTGGCGATGCCCGTGGGGCAATGATTGGTATTGCAGACCAGGGACTGAACACAGCCCAGAGCTAGCATCATTCCCCGGGCGCTGTTACAGAGATCGGCGCCCAGGGCCAGGGCGCGAGCCATGTGGAAGGCCGTGAAAATTTTACCGGAGGCAATGACTCGCACCTGCTCACGCAAACCCAAACCGGTCAATGCATCCACTACGAAGGCCAGGCCGTCCCGTAAGGGCATGCCCACGGCGTTGCTGTATTCCAGAGGCGCTGCCCCGGTTCCCCCCTCGCCACCGTCGACGGTAACGAAATCGGGCGTAATCCCCGTCTCCACCATGGCGAGACAGATGGCGATGAAGTCGCTTTCCCGTCCGACACAGAGCTTGAAACCAACGGGCTTGCCGCCGGAAAGCTCTCGCAGACGAGCAACGAACTCCAGCAACTCCCTCGGCGTGCGAAACGCCGTATGAGCCGAGGGCGAAACGACTTCCGTACCTGGTGTAACCTGGCGGATACGCGCGATGAGATCGGTGTTCTTGCTCGCGGGTAGGATTCCTCCGTGACCCGGTTTCGCGCCTTGGGAGAGCTTAATTTCAATCATCTTTATGGACGGGTTCGACGCGGTGGCCTGAAAGCGGGACTCGGAAAAGGCTCCCCCCTCGGAACGGCATCCGAAATAGCCCGTGCCCACCTGCCAGACAAGGTCCCCGGCGTTTTCGAGGTGATAATCGGAAACGCCGCCTTCCCCCGTGTTCTGATAAAACCCTCCGAGCATGGCCCCTTTGTTTAAGGCACGGACCGCTGCATCACTAAGGGAACCAAAACTCATGGCGGAGACATTGAGGAGGGCGGCGTCATAGGCTTGGCTACAGTCTGCGCCGCCGATGCGAATCCTCGGATTAGGATCAAGATCTTGCAGGTTGCGGGCGGCTATAGAGTGGCTCAGCCATTCGTAACCATCCTCGTAGGTATCGACCTTGGTGCCAAAGGGCACGCTGGCGAGTTCACCCTTTGCCCGCTGGTAGACGATGGAGCGGTACATTCTCGGTACTGGGGCGCCGTCCATGTCGGATTCAAAAAGATACTGGCGCAAAAATGGGCGGATCGCCTCCATGAACCATCGTCCACGACCAAACAGCGGGAAGTTCCTGCGAATACTGTGTTCGGCTTGTTGCATGTCGTACAAAGCGACCGCCAGGGCAACAAGGAGCGCCAGGAAAAGCAGCCATGGGCCTCTGTGCTCTAACCCGAGACTTATGGGAACCAACAGCAGCCCGGCGAAAAGAGCGAAAAACAGTTTGCGTGACAAGGCGAGCCTCCGCGAAGGTGGTTGGGGTTGTTTTGCGGCGCACAGCTTAAACGTAGTCGCCAGGCAAAAAAATGGCGCTGTCCTTACGGGTGCAGCGCCGAGGGGAGGGATTCTATGTCGGTCTTCGAAAACTCTAGGTTTTTCTTTCGACCGATGTGCCGGTCTCGCGAAAAGACCGGAGGCTTCAGCTAAAAATCAGCAGTTGGGAATAGGACGTGCTTGCCCAGGCTCTAGGTCTGTCTGGCCAACACCAACTGCTTTTTCAATCAGTTGCGTTTGAAGGGTGGGCGTCCGCGAAATACCGTTCCCGTACCTTCTTCATCGATTTCCAGGGATGCGGCGTCAACCACCGGGACTTCTGCCCACTGACGCTTGAAGGGTGGACGACCGCGGTTCGATCGTTCCCAAACCACGGTAGTTTCCGCGCTGGTTTCCAGAGCGGCGACATCTACCGTCTCAACGGGGACACGTTCGCGCTTGAACGGCGGACGACCTCGGTAGTCGACGGCCCACTCGGTTTCTCCCTGAAGCTGTTGCTCGTTGGCGGCAATTGCCGGCCCGTGGGATGCTCCGAGGAGCAGTGCTGCCGCGATGGCTGCGGATCCGAAATGGTGAGTGCTTTTCCTGAACATTCTGTTCCTCCTTGTGGCAGGTCCAGACACCGGCTGGCGTTGGGTGGACTTGTCCATACCACTATTACTGCTACCCAAAACCTACTTGCGAGTGCGTTGCCCGCCTGTTGTTTTTGATGCCGTAAGTCAAATAGCTCCTGCCATTTGACTCGGCGCTTCACAGGGCCCAGAGGGCCCCGCACCCAACTCAAAACACTGCTGCAGCATTACCACGGTGCTCAAACAGCCATACCTCGGTCTTAAGCCGGTGTCGTGCTCCGAAGCTTGCGATCAACGTGACGACGGGAAATATCCTAGCCCAGGATGTGTTCACGGTTGACATAATTACTGAGATTTAAAGATAGAAAATATCTATCGATCTGAGAATTCTGTGTAAAAAACCTTTATTACCCCATGTTCACACACGATCCATAAGGAGGCGCTTTTGAAACGCCTTGGGCATGGATTGCACTGCAATAGTGCATTGCGATCAGGCTGAGTTCAAAAATAGTAATAAAAACAGTCTGTTACTAATGGCATGGGCGTTGCAGGGTCTCTCCGACTACCTCTTCTCGGGAAAGTGGCTTGAGGCACAATATCCGACCGTCGTGCAACGCCCTGGCGCTGATGCTGGCGGCTTGTTTATGCCTGGTTGAAAGCGCTCAAGGGGAAGAGTTACGACTCCCTTTACATCAGGGGTCTGGCGGTGGTTTCGAGCTGGAGCTTGAGGTTGCCGGACAAACGGAAACGTTTCTCGTAGACACGGGGGCAGCGATGGTCACCATCAACGGTGCCCTCGCCAAGCGATTGCGTCACGATCATCTTTTGGACCCCGTGCGAACCGTGGCGGGTCGAATGGCCGATGGACGTGTGCGCAAACTCGAGGTGTTTCGAACCCAGGCTCTTGCCATCGACCCGAGTTGCACCCCCCAGGCGGTCGAGGTGTTGGTGGTGCCTGGTAAAGGGCGAAATCTCCTGGGAATGAATATGCTCTCAAGTTTTGCGCCCCTCACCCTGGCCGTCAGTCCGCCAACCCTGGGACTGGCGGGGTGCACCGCGGAGGAAGAGGAACAGACGGCGGACGCGGGGTCGGAGGCTACAACTCCCCGGGACATAGCGGCGCTGTCCGTAGACCGTTAGCCCTTCTCAGGCTCGACCAGAGGCGGAACTAGAACTCTTCCAGAACTTCTACCGCATGACCCAGCCGCAGATCGATGATGCGGCGCAATTCTTGGGTTAGGGACTGATAAAAGCTTCGCGCCGGACTGCCCGGCCTCCAGGCGACCACGTGTAGACGAGCGATGGATTCATCCTCAAGGGCTCTTACGATCAAGCCGCTGTCGCTGCGAATTTCTGAAACGACGTAAAGCGCCGGAAGAAACGCCAGGCCCATGCCCATGACGACCATCAGCCGCAGGGCGTCGAGACTACTGCCCTCATAATCTCGTAATACCTGGGCACCCAGGCGTTCGCAAAGTCCCTCTACCTGCCGGGCAAACAAATGTCCCGCTTCCGTGGTCAGTACCTTCTCTCCACGCAAGAGCTCTCCGTGCCAACGGTCAAGCTTTGCCAGGGCATGGTCGGGTGGAGCAGCCAGGAGGATGGCTTCCCGGAGCAGGGGGGCGCGAACAAACTCGCTATTGTTGATGGGTAAAGAAGTGATGATGAGGTCGTAGTCCCCTCGGGCCAGGCCGTCTTCCAGGCCCCGAGGTGTGTCTTCCCGCACGTATAAACGCAGCTCACCATGGGCTTCGCGCAGGGCTGGGAGAATTTGCGGGAGCAGATAAGGCCCCAGAGTCCCCTTTACACCGAGTCGGTAGGTGGCACGGTCATTCACCGCCGCGGCGTCGACGGTCTGCACCAACGTGTCCATGGCCTCGAGTACTTCTCGAGCCCGTGGCTCAAACAAGCGACCCGCTGGTGTCAGTTGCGCGCCGCTGCGGTTACGCTCAAAGAGAGCCACGCCGAGTGCCTCCTCCGCCCGGGCAATTTGCGCCGTCAGTGTCGGCTGACTGATGTTCAATTCATCGGCTGCACCACGAAAACTACCGGCCCGCGCCACGCTGACAATGTACTCAAGCTGTTTCAGGGAGGGGCGACTCATGGGGTTTATCTCAGGCAAACAACCAGGGTGTTAGGGCATCGCGATTCGCCAGCACGATTTGCTGGGCCAGGGGGTTATCCTGATTCGTGTCCGGGTCAAGTTGCAGGACTCGCAGCAGATAGCTAACCAGGGTTGCGCGGGTTCGCAGCACACGCTGCCCTTGTTCCATGGCATAGTCCTCAGCGATCACCGCCTGCTGCGCTTCCGTAAGCCGAGGGTCAGGGCTGATGATGACATCGACGAGGGTCTGCCAGGCCGTATCCTGTTCCTCGCCCTGCGTCGATCTATCCAGGAGTTCCGCTTCCCCGCGAAAGCGGCTGAGGACGAAATCCCGAAAGCTTCGATTTTTTTCGCACCAGGCCCGTACATGCCAACGATATCCGGTAAACACCAGCGTGTGCGGGACGATAATACGACCTTCTCGATCCGGGTTTTGAAGGGACACGTAGTCGACTTCCAGACGCAGCTTGTCGCGCGCCGCTTGAATCAGGGGGCGAAGTACTTCCGGGGCAATATCTCGCATAGGTGGCGCTAGCTGTTCCACATTCGCGATAGCCAGAGGTAAGGATTCGAAGACCCCGAGAAGCTGCTCGTGCCGCGTCATGAGATGGAGGTACTCATCAGCGGTTCCGCGGGTTACGCGGGGTACGAAGTCAGAATTCGGTCGGTATCCTTTCAGATACTTGTCATATTCGATATTCCCGGGAGCAATCTCCCGGGAATAAAAGTTAATGTCTTTGCTGGCCTGCTGCCGCCCAATACCGAAACTGCGCGTGAGGTGGCCGGTGGTTAACCGGCCTTCCCAGAGACTGATAATCTCGATGTAGCGGTAACGGAGGAGAAGGTCCCAGCGATAGGGCCAGCCTTCCATATGGGGATTGGAGATTGGAAATTGAAGGTTGAAGATTCGAGAGAGTGGCTGAAGCCTTACTCGCCCATCTTCTCCTTCATATCTTTGGCTGCACCTTCGGCATCTTTCATCATGTCGTCTGCGGCAGATTCCGCATCGCCCATCATGTCGTTGGCCGCTTCGCCGACACTGTCAGCCATGTCGCCCATTTCATCCATGGCGGCTTCGGCCATTTCCCCGGCAGAGTCCATGGCTCCTTCGGCGGCATCTCCGATGGAGTCCATAGCGTCACCGGTGGCTTCCATCGCGCCGTCAGCCATTTCGCTGGCGGAGTCCATAGCGCCCTCGGCCATTTTGCCCGCACTGTCTACGGCACCCTCAGCCATATCCGTGGCGGATTTCATGGCGCCTTCGGCGGAGCTTTTTGCTTCTTCCATATCTTCTTTACTGCAGCCCACGGACGTGGCCAGAACGGCGGCCAGGGCGGCGATTGCACTCAGTTTGCCTAATTGCATGGTTTTCCCTCTTAGTTCGCTGTGTTCGCTTTGTATTCGCTGACCGGGAGACCCGCCCCTAGCGACGCGTCAGGCTAGCTTTTCGCTAGCGGTAGGTAAAGCCCCCACCGTTTTAGGAAACGGCTTTCCCTTCTACCACTCATCCACTTTTCCCTTTCGTCGTACCAATCCCGGTGATATCAGCGTAAATTGCACACCGCGACGACGTTAGCTTCGTCACCATTACGTGAAAGGAAATTCGCCCTATGTCCCTAGTTCGTTTCTTTCTGGCTTGTGCTTTGTCCGTATTGGCCCTCCTGTCCACAGGGGTGCGGGCGGAGCTTGCTGTCGGTGACCTGGCGCCGGATTTCGTTCTTCAGGCCTCCGATGGGCGCGAGTATCGCTTGCAGGACTTTCGCGACAAGCAGGCCGTAGTCCTGGCCTGGTTTCCCCGGGCATTTACTTCTGGTTGTACCGTGGAGTGTAAATCTCTCGCAGAAAATGGTGCCGAGATTCGTAAGTATGACGTCAGCTACTTCATGGCCAGCACCGATCCGCTGGAGGAAAATGTGGCTTTCGCTGAGGAAACTGGCGCGGATTTTCCTCTCCTGAGTGATCCCGACGGGAGTGTCGCCAAGGCCTACGGTGTGTACACCCGTGGTTTCGCTCGGCGCTACACGTTTTACATCGATGCCCAGGGACTGATTACTCATATTGATAAAGCGGTAAAACCCAGTACCTCCGCAGAGGACATGCTGGCTCAGCTTCAGCGTCTCGAGGTGCCGCTCAAAAGCCCCTGAAGAACAAAAAACTTACAAAGAGTTTCCACCGGCCCCGGTTCGGGAGAGTAGAATACGCGCCCTCGTAAGGTAGGGCGTCATGGGGCTACCCACCAAAACACTCAATGAACTGTTTCGTCTGGCGCTACCCATGGTGGTGTCCCAGGGAGCGCTCGCCCTGATGTTTTTCGCCGACCGGTTTTTCCTGTCGCGCATAAGCTCTGTGCACATGGCCGCCGCCCTGGGTGGTGGGGTCTCTTTTTGGGTCTGCCTGTGTTTCTTTAATGGCATCGCGGCTTACGGCAACGCGCTGGTGGCGCAGTACTACGGGCGCCGGGAAATGCCGCGTTGTCCCCGGGTTGTGACCCAGGGGGTCATTCTCGCGGTGTTCGCCCAGCCCTTGCTTTGGTTGCTCGCCTGGCCGGCGCTAAATGCCTTTGAATGGATGGGGCACGCTCCGGAACAGGTTGCTCTGGAGCGACCGTATCTCATGACCTTGATCGGTGGGGGCCTGCTATTCCTCATCAAAACGGTGTTCGCGTCCTACTTCTCGGGCGTGGGTCGCACCCGGGTGGTGATGATCGCTGATGTGATCGGCGTTCTTTTGAATATCCCTCTGAGCTATGTGTTGATATTCGGCAAACTCGGGTTTCCCGCCCTGGGTATCGTCGGAGCAGCCTTGGGCACCATCATCGCCGCAGCGCTGACCATTGGCGTGTACCTGGTTTTCTATCTCAATCCCATCCACGCCAAACGTTTTTCTGTCCACGATTCCCTGGTCTATGTGCCCGGGATCATGCGTCGATATCTCCGCCTGGGTTTGCCATCAGGACTTGAAGTGTTCATCGGCATGGGCACCTTTAACGTGTTCCTGTTGCTGTTCCAGTCCTATGGTGTCGCCGAAGGCGCGGCCATGGCTATCGTCTTTAACTGGGACATGCTGTCGTTCGTACCTCTCATGGGACTCAACATTGCCCTGATGAGCATGACCGGCCGTGCCGTTGGCGCTAACGAAATGTCGCGCACCAACCAGGTGATTGTCGCGGGTTTTGTTTTGGGGGTCAGCTATTCCGGTGTGCTGGCCATTGCCTTCGTAACTTTTCGAGAGTCGCTCCTCCAGGTGTTTGCAACGCCGGGAGAAGACTTTACGCCGATCCTGTTGATCGGAGCGCCGATGATGATCGGCATGGCGACCTATGTGGTGGCCGATTCCCTGATTTTGGTGTGCAGCGGCGTGTTGCGGGGCGCCGGAGATACGCGCTGGTTGATGAATACCTCGGTGATCATCCACATCGTTATGCTGGCAATCCAAATACTGGTCATCCTCGTCTGGCAGCTAGGGCCCCTGACCAGTTGGTGGGTGTTTGTCGCGACTCTCCTAAGTCAGGCCATCACCTATCTACTGCGGGTGAAGGGCAGCCGCTGGCGGGCGCCGGAGCGCCTTAGAGCGGTCATGATGGAATAGGTTGAGGGCCACTGAGCTCAGTCAGAAGAGCCGGTAAGGTCGGCCAGGGCTCAGAGGGTGGCTAGCCGGCGCAATACCCCAAATTCGTGGCGGCTCTGCTCGCGAAGGCGGAGCATGTCATCTATCTCCCGGTTGATGCGCCGGGCGACGGTGGCTTTCCAGGCTTTCAGTTGT
>DIYG01000093.1 GCA_002428935.1 Halieaceae bacterium UBA6060 | reverse complement strand
AGCCATGACCTGGAACCGACGGACCGAGAGGAGGACGCCGATGTCATTCTCCTCAACACCTGCTCTATCCGCGAAAAAGCCCAGGAAAAGGTGTTTCACCAACTCGGTCGCTGGAAGCCTTTAAAGCAAAAGAATCCCGACCTGATCATCGGCGTTGGCGGCTGCGTGGCCAGTCAGGAAGGCGCCGAGATCGGCAAACGCGCGCCCTATGTGGATCTCGTCTTCGGTCCCCAAACCTTGCACCGCCTCCCCGAGATGCTCGACGAACGCCGCCAAAGCGGTGACATCGTGGTGGACATCAGTTTTCCCGAGATCGAAAAGTTTGACCGGCTCCCCGAGCCCAGCGTCGACGGCCCCACCGCCTTCGTATCCATCATGGAGGGCTGTAGCAAGTACTGCAGTTTTTGCGTTGTGCCCTACACCCGTGGGGAAGAGGTATCTCGGCCGCTGGATGATGTCATCGCCGAGGTGGCCGGCCTTGCGGGGCGAGGCGTGCGCGAGGTCAATCTGCTGGGCCAGAACGTTAACGCCTATCGCGGGGAATCCCACGAGGGCGACATCGTCGACTTTGCCGAACTTCTACACTATGTGGCGGCGATCCCCGGCATCGACCGCATTCGCTACACCACCTCCCACCCCGTGGAATTCTCCGACGCCCTCATCGAAGCCTACGGTGAGCTCCCGGAACTAGTGGATCATCTTCACCTACCCGTCCAGGCCGGTTCCGATCGCATTTTGGCGGCCATGAAACGAGGCCACACGGCGCTCGAATACAAGTCGAAGATTCGCCGTCTGCGCAAACTGCGACCGGACATCAGCCTTTCTTCAGACTTCATCATCGGCTTCCCGGGGGAAACGGAGGCTGATTTCGCCGCCACCATGAAGCTTATCGAGGATATCGGCTTCGACACCTCGTTCAGCTTTATCTATAGCGCCCGTCCCGGCACACCGGCTGCGGACCTTCCCGATGATACGGACGAAGCGACGAAGAAATCCCGCCTGCATATTCTCCAGGGGCGGATCAATCAGCAGGCCCAGGCCATCAGCCGACGGATGGTCGGGACGACGCAACGTGTCCTCGTCACAGGGGTCTCACGAAAGGATCCCGGTCAGCTCCAGGGGCGAACGGAGAACAACCGGGTGGTAAATTTCAGCACCGCCGATCACGATCTCATCGGCAAATTTGTCGACTTGCGTATCGGTGAAGCCCTGCCGAACTCCCTGCGCGGCGAAATCATCCCAAACACCATGGGTTGACTGTAGCCCGTTGACGACTATTCTTGCCTTTCCAAGTGCACGGCAAATGCCGCTACCGACAACTTGAGTACAGACGAACCTCCCAGTCCCGGCGGGCAGCCGTATAGCCTGACCCTCGAACCCGATGATGCACGCCACCTCGCCGCCCTATGTGGGCAGTTTGACGCACACCTGCGCCAGATAGAGGAGCGCCTGTCCGTGCGTATCAGCGCACGGGGGAATCAATTCCTCATCGAAGGCGAAGCAGCGGCCAGCGCATCGACCGCTGCCCTGTTAAAGCATCTGTACGCGGAGCTTTGTCAGGGTGTCGCCCTGACCCCAGAGTCCCTGCACCTCCAACTCCAGCAAGCGGACATGGAATCCATGACCGGCGACGAGGGCGAAGGCACAGATACGCGCGTTGAAGCCCTGCAGGTCATCCGCACGCGTCGAGGCTCCATCAAACCCCGCGGACGCAATCAGCAGGGCTATGTGCGCAGTATTCAGAACTGCGATATCAACTTCGGTATCGGGCCTGCGGGTACGGGTAAAACCTACCTCGCCGTGGCCTGCGCCGTAGAAGCGCTTCTGGAAGAAAAGGTACGCCGTATTTTGTTGGTGCGCCCAGCGGTAGAGGCGGGAGAAAAGCTCGGTTATCTACCCGGCGATCTGGCTCAGAAGGTAGATCCCTATCTGCGCCCCCTATACGACGCCCTTTATGAAATGCTCGGCTTTGAAATCGTGAGCAAATACATTGAGCGCAACATCATCGAAGTGGCTCCCCTGGCCTTTATGCGTGGCCGTACCCTGAATCACTCCTTCATCATTCTGGATGAGGCACAGAACACCACGCGGGAGCAGATGAAGATGTTCCTCACCCGCATCGGTTTTGGATCGACCGCCGTCATCACCGGGGACGCCACACAGATCGACCTGCCCAAGGGCATCCAGTCTGGTCTGACCCACGCGGCGAACATCCTTGAAGATGTGCGGGGCATTGGCTTCACCTGGTTCGCCAACAAGGACGTGGTTCGTCACCCCTTGGTACAACGCATCGTGGCCGCCTATGACAGTCACGACGGTCAGACCGCCAGCCTCGACAAGAGCAAGCGTTGATGCTCACTCTGGATATTCAGCGCGAATCCCAGGAAGCCTGTCCCGACGACACTCGACTGCGCCGCGCCGCGGAGCAGGCCCTTACCGTTGCCGCTCGGGCAGGGGAAGACTGGGAGCTGAGCCTACGACTGGTGGATGTCGCAGAGATGCAGCAACTCAACCGTCAGTACCGCGGAAAAGACAAACCCACCAATGTGTTGTCCTTTCCCACGGACTTTCCAGAGGACGTGCCCTTGCCCCTCCTCGGCGATGTGATCATCTGCGCACCGGTGGTCCGTCAGGAAGCCCTGGACCAAGACAAAGCTCCAGACGCGCACTGGGATCACCTGCTCATCCACGGCGTCCTGCATTTGCTGGGTTTTGATCACCAGGAAATCGCCGACGCCGAGCGCATGGAAGCCCTAGAACGACAGGCCCTGGCTGTGCTTGGCTGGCCCGACCCCTACCTTCACCCCGATCAGCCCAGGATGAGCGCATCCGCATGAGCGATGAACGCAACGGCGGGGACGATAAAGGCCTGTTTGGTCGCATCGCCCAGGCTTTTTCTTCGGAACCCCAGAGCCGCGAGGATCTGCACGACATCCTCAGACTGGCCATGGAAAACGACATCATTGATGAGGATGCCCAATCCATCATCGAAGGTGCCATGGAAGTCAGCGGTATGCAGGCCCGAGATATTATGGTTCCTCGTCCGCAGATGGCGGTCATCAAGGCCGAAAGCAGCCTCGAAGAGATCCTGCCGCAGATCATCCGCAGCAAGCACTCCCGATATCCGGTCATCGGCGAAAGCCCTGACGACATCCTTGGAATTCTTTTGGCCAAGGACCTCCTGCCGCAAATTCTTGAAGAGAACCACGACCAGTTCGATGTGCGACAGTTGCTCAGGCAAAGCGTGATGGTGCCCGAGAGCAAACGACTAAACGTGCTGCTGCGGGAGTTTCGAGAAAACCGCAATCACATGGCCATCGTTATCGATGAATACGGCGGTGTCGCTGGCCTTGTGACCATCGAAGATGTGCTGGAAGAAATCGTCGGCGAGATCGAAGACGAAACCGATGAGGCGGAAGACCAGTACATCCGACGTATCAGCGACGGTGACTACTTTATTCGCGCGCTGACCCCCATCGATGACTTTAATGAATACTTTGAAGTGGCCTTGAGCGATGAGGAATTCGACACCATCGGTGGCCTGGTGATGCACGCTTTCGGGCATATGCCTACACGCAATGAAGTCACCCACATTGACGGCTTTGAATTCAAAGTAATCAACGCCGACCAGCGCAAAATCCACAGTCTGCGTCTGCGCCCCCCCGGCGCCGAATGAATCCCACCCCCCCAGCTGCTGCCCGTGCCTTACCGCGCTGGCAGGTACTACTCATGGCGCCGTTGGGCGGCATATTGATCACCCTGTCGCTGGCGCCCTTCAAGCTCTGGCCCCTGGCGATCATCGGCTGCGCCATCTACGCCTATTTGCTCGCTCTGTGCAGCCCCCGAGAGGCCATCTGGCGCGGCTGGCTCTTTGGGGCCGGTCTTTTTGGCAGCGGTGCATCCTGGGTGTATGTGAGCATCCACGTCTACGGCAACGCCGCCGTGCCTTTAGCGCTGTTTCTAACGGTTGTTTTTTGTGCCGGCCTTGCCCTTCTCCACGCCTTCCAGGCCTGGGTCTACGCGCGCTTTATTCGACCTCTTCCCGGGGGGATGTTGCTGGGCTTCGCCGCGGTCTGGGTCCTGGGAGAATGGCTGCGTAGCTGGTTGCTTACGGGCTTTCCCTGGCTCTATCTCGGCTACGGCCACGTCGACACCTGGCTGGCCGGTTGGGCGCCGATTACCGGCGTGTTCGGCCTGTCCTTTGCCGTCGCTTTTTCCGCGAGCTGTCTGTTTCTCGCCTGGCGCAGTCGCCAGACCGCCACCCTGGTCAGCTATGGCGGCCTATTGGCGACACTCTGGGGCGGCGGTCTCATGCTACGCCCCATTGAATGGGTGGCTCCGGCGGCGGAGTTGCCCCTAAGTGTCGCGATCTATCAGCCGAACATACCCCTGGAGAAGAAATGGGACCGCCGCTACTACCGCGCCATCCTCGATCAGTACGAGCAGGCGGTGCGCCCCATGTTCGAACACGATCTGGTGCTGTGGCCCGAATCGGCGATCCCCCGGGTCTTCGACGCTGCCTCCGACTTCTTTGACCCCATCGATCGTCGGGCCAGTCTCAGCGATACGGTATTGATCACCGGCATACCGACCCGCGATAAGGACAAACGCTTTTACAACTCCATCGTTGCTCTTGGACAAGGCACGGGCCAGTACGACAAACAACGACTCGTACCCTTCGGCGAATACGTGCCCCTCGAAGAGTGGCTCCGAGGTCTTATCGACTTCTTTGATCTACCCATGTCGGACTTCAGCCGCGGTGCATCAAAGCAGGGCCCTCTCCAGGCCGGCAACCACCGCGTCGCCCCCCTGATCTGCTACGAAATCGTCTACCCCGATCTGGTTGCCCGCAGCGCTCGCCGCGCCGAACTCCTCGTCACCATCAGCAACGACAGCTGGTTTGGCCGCTCCATAGGCCCCCTTCAGCATCTGGAGATGGCCCGCATGCGCGCTCTGGAAAACGGCCGCTATCTTTTGCGGGGCACTAACAACGGAGTCTCCGCCATCATCAACCACCGGGGGCAAATCGTTGCGCGTACAGCGCAGTTCGAAGAGACCACCCTCGTGGGTGACGCCCAGGTCATGCTCGGTCACACGCCCTTCACGAGTTTCGGCTCCGTGCCCCTCCTAACCGCCCTGGGTCTTTTCCTGGGCAGCATGGGCCTGCTCTACCGAACCCTGTGGCGGGATTCAGAATCCTCCAACACCGCTCAAGATTAATTCCCAGACCAGACTTAAATCAAAATCCGGACCAGAGCATATCTGGGCACAGCCAAATTTGGCATCAGAACGATACTTCCCACCTATGAGCCCGCAAAGCGCCAGCGACGTCTGCGGTAGCACCCCTCCGCGCGTCGGTGGCCCTTTCTTTCCGATCCGCGGAGGGGTGCTACCGCGGGCGACGCGACTAGGTATCACAACAAGAAGCCTAAAAAAACGCAGAGGGAAAGCAGCAGACAAGCTGTGGTGAAAGCAACCAGGGATTCGTACCACCGACCCAGCCTTAACTGCTAACATGCGCGCTTTTTCCGCGACCGGACACCGAACAGAGATCCGGCGCTCCAACTCCTGATCAAGACCCCCATGAGCGACAAGACCCCGCAGTACGACCCGCACGCCCTGGAGCGCGAAGCCCAGGCCTATTGGAACGAGCATCAGAGCTTTGCTGCCCGCGACGATCTGTCCGGAGAGAAGTTCTACTGCCTATCCATGTTCCCTTACCCCAGCGGTAAGTGTCACATGGGTCATGTGCGCAACTACTCCATCTCTGACGCTCTCGCCCGCTATCAGCGCATGCAGGGCAAGAATGTCCTGCACCCCATGGGTTGGGACGCCTTTGGTCTGCCTGCGGAAAACGCCGCCGTGGCAAACAACACGGCTCCGGCAAAGTGGACCTACAGCAACATCGAACACATGCGCGGGCAGCTCAAAGCCCTGGGCTTCAGTTTCGACTGGGATCGTGAACTCGCCACCTGCACCCCTGAGTACTATCGCTGGGAGCAGTGGTTTTTCACTCGCCTGTACGAAAAGGGTCTGGTCTACAAGAAAATGGCCACGGTGAACTGGGACCCCGTGGATCAGACGGTGCTGGCCAATGAACAGGTCATCGACGGATGTGGCTGGCGCTCCGGCGCCCCCATTGAGCGTCGGGAAATCCCCCAGTGGTTCCTGCGCATCACCGCCTACGCGGAAGAGCTGCTCGCCGACCTGGACAAGCTCGACGGTTGGCCCGAAGCGGTGCGCACCATGCAACGCAACTGGATCGGTAAAAGCCGCGGCGTGGAGCTGGCCTTTGGTCTCGCCGCCCCCATCGCTGGGCTGGATCGCATCGAGGTGTACACCACCCGACCCGATACGCTGTATGGGGTGACCTACGTCAGCCTCGCGGCGGAGCATCCCATCAGCCTGGAATTGGCACAGGACAATCCCGCCCTGGCGGCCTTTATCGACGAGTGCAAACAGTCTTCCGTTGCCGAGGCCGATATGGCTCAGGCGGAGAAACTCGGTATGGACACGGGGTTGCGCGCTATGCATCCCCTCACCGGGGACGAAGTGCCCGTATGGGTCGCCAACTACGTGCTCATGGATTATGGCTCCGGGGCCGTCATGGCAGTGCCGGCGCACGACGAACGCGACTGGGAGTTTGCAAGCAAGTATGAGCTGCCCATCCGCACGGTGATTTGCGATGCCGATGGAGAACCAGCCGATGTCTCGGCAGCGGCCTTTACCGATCATGGTGCCCTCACCGCGTCCGGCGATTTCGACGGCAAAGGTTTCCAGGACGCTTTTGACGGCATTGCCGCCGCGCTCGAAACCAAGAACATGGGCCGGGTGACCACGCAGTTTCGCCTCCGCGACTGGGGAGTGTCCCGGCAGCGCTATTGGGGCACGCCCATCCCCATGCTCAACTTACCCGATGGCGGCGAGATCCCCATTCCCGCGGATCGTCTGCCCTCCCTCCTGCCGGAAGATGTGGTCATGGATGGCGTTGCCTCTCCCATCAAGGCCGACCCCGAATGGCGTCAGTTCGATCTGGACGGTGTGACCTGCGAACGGGAAACGGACACCTTCGATACCTTTGTCCAGTCATCCTGGTACTACGCGCGCTTTACCTGTCCGCAGTTTGATGAAGGCATGCTCGATAGCGACGCGGCAAACTATTGGCTCCCCGTGGATCAATACGTGGGCGGCATTGAGCACGCGATTTTGCATTTGCTCTACGCACGCTTCTTCCACAAGCTCATGAGAGATGAAGGCCTGGTCAATTCCGACGAGCCGTTCACGCGTCTCCTGACCCAGGGTATGGTCCTCAAGGACGGTGCCAAGATGTCCAAGTCCAAGGGCAACACGGTAGACCCCCAGTCCCTTATCGACAGCCATGGTGCCGACACGGTTCGTCTCTTCAGTCTCTTCGCTGCACCGCCGGATCAGTCTCTGGAGTGGTCTGAAGACGGCGTTGAAGGTGCCCATCGCTTCCTCAAGCGTCTGTGGCGCCTGGTGCAGGAGCACCTCGCTGAAGGGACCGCTCCGACGGTAGCTATGGACAAGCTGGATGGGGTGGCGAAAGACGCCCGACGGAAGATCCACGAAACCATCGCCAAGGTCAGTGATGATTTCGGTCGCCGCCAAACCTTCAACACCGCCATTGCCGCCGTCATGGAGCTGTGTAACGAACTCGGTCGTCTGCCTAGCGATGACGACCAGGCCCGGGCTGTTTTACAGGAAGGTCTAAGCACCGTTGTGCGACTTCTGGTGCCTATCGTGCCGCACCTGAGCCACCACCTCTGGCAACAACTGGGTGGTGAAGGCGATGCCACCTATGCTCCCTGGCCCGTGGTGGATGAAAGCGCCCTGGTACGCGACTCCATCGAGATCGTGGTGCAGGTCAATGGCAAAGTCCGCGCCCGTATGGAAGTGGCTGCCGATGCGAGTAAAGATGCCCTGGAAGCTGCGGCCCTCGAACAGGAAAACGCCCAGCGCTTTATGGACGGCAAAACCGTGCGCAAGGTAATCGTCGTCCCAGGTAAACTGGTCAACATCGTTGTCGCCTAATACCTGGAGGTTCTCATGACTTCAGCGGGAATCACTGGCCGAATCCGTGTTCTGACCCTGGCAGGGGTTTTGGGACTCCTCACGGCCTGCGGCTTTCAGCTCCGGGGCTTGGAGGGCGGTTCGGCCTTACCCGAATCCTGGCAAAGCATGTATCTGTCCACCAGCAATCCGAACAGCGAACTTCCGCGCATGGTGGAAGCGACCTTCAGCGCCAGCGGCGTGGCCTGGGAGCCCCGGGATGAAGCGACCTACCAACTTCAATTGGGGCCAGAACAGTTCAGTCAGCGCAATCTGTCGGTAAACGCCCAGGCTCGCCCGGCGGAATTTGATCTGGTTATGCGTGCAGACTTCGTGGTACTCGACACCGAGGGCAAGGTCGTCATACCGCGGACCACCGCCATGGTTAATAAACAGATGGAAAACGATCCCCAGAATGTGGTGGGCAAAGCCGAGGAAGTGCGAGTGCTGCGCGGCGAACTGCGCGGTGAACTGGCCACCCAAATCCTCCGTCGAATCAGCTTTTTCGCCGCCAACGCCGAAAGTTAAAACACAGCGCAACGGCTGCCCATGCGCATCTATCCAGAGAAACTAGGCCAGGACCTGGAACGGCAGCTTCACCCCGTGTATCTCATCAGCGGTGAAGAAACCCTGCTGGTCCAAGAGTGTGCGGATCAGGTTCGCGCAGCGGCTCGCCGAGCCGGCTGTGCCGAGCGCAAAGTCCTCGATGCTGGAGACAAGAGCTTCGCCTGGCAGGATTTGCTCCAGGATGCGTCCAGTCTGTCTCTCTTTGCCGAACAGCGGCTCATTGAGTTACGCATCCCCAATGGCAAACCCGGGAGCGAAGGCAGTAAAGCGCTTCTTGAATACCTCAATCACAGCGCCGAGGGCGATCTGCTGCTCATTATTGCTGGCAAGATTGATCGCGCCAGTACCAATAGCAAGTGGTACAAAGCCATCGACAGCGCGGGGGCCACGGTACAGCTTTGGCCCGTTACCGCCGATCGCCTGCCTCAGTGGCTGGATCAACGCGCCCGGCAAATGGGCCTGCGGGTAGACCGTGAAGCCCTTGGATTGCTTGCAGAACGGGTCGAGGGCAACCTGCTTGCGGCGGTCCAGGAACTGGAAAAACTGCATCTGCTCGCGGGCGATGAGCCGGTAAATGCGGATTTTGTCGCCGACGCAGTGGCCAACAGCGCGCGGTTTAACTTGTTTGGACTCATCGATGTCGCCCTGGCCGGGCGGGTGGAAGACAGTCTGCGTATGCTTCGCGGTCTGCGCTCTGAAGGCGCCCAACCACCTGCCCTGCTCTGGGGGTTCATCCGCGAGTTACAGCTCCTACGGAGCCTAACCCGGGCGGTCCAGGAGGGCCGTTCGGCGTCCCAGGCCCTGGCTGAAGCCCGGGTCTGGAAGAGCCGCCAAGGGATTTTCCAGGCCGCCCTATCCCGGCACACCTTGGCCAGCAGCGAAGCACTGCTTGCCCTGGCGGTCCGCGCCGATGGCAGCATCAAGGCCTATGACCAGGGAAATCCCTGGGAAATCATGGAGTTACTAACCATAGGACTCGCCCGCGACGGCGCTTTGCCATTACCTGTCTGACCAGGCGACAGGTTTTCTCTATAAGCCTTGCAGGATCGCCCAATCCAGACTACTGTTTTTATATACAGTATTTCTGGAAACCAAGGCGAGCCCGTAGAAGCCTCCCCAAAACGCTTTGACAGGGCTCCAGGAAAAGGAGTCGCGCCATGCATCCATCAAGCCCCGGAGCCGTCCCGGAATCTCTGCAGCCGATTATCAATCGCCGGGATACCTGGCTGGGTTTTAGCAGCACGCTAAATTCCGATCTGAACGCCAATTTGGACTCCGATCTGAGTTCCAGTCTGGGTGCCCCCCGGGGCGATACCCAACCCCCTTCCCATGCCGAAATCAGACGCCAGCACCAGGCCGCCAATGGTGAACTGCACCACCAGCACCTGCCCACGGGCTTCGACGCTCTGGATGCCCGTCTCTATGAGAAGGGCTGGCCCCTGGGCACCTGCATTGAAGTGCTCACCGATGCTTCCGGCATGGGAGCCATGGGCTTGTTTCTGCCCGCCATGGAAGCATTGAGCGCCCAACAGCGTTGGCAGGCCTTTATCGCCCCACCCTACACACCTTATGCACCCCTTCTGGCGGCTAGAGGCATCGATACAACCCAGGTTTTACTGGTCCATCCGCGCGATCGTGAAGAACACCTCTGGAGCACTGAGCAAGCCCTGCGCAGCGGTACCTGCAGCGCGGTATTCAGTTGGCTGGGCGATGGCGAATACCGCTATGGGGAACTGCGTCGCCTGCAATTGGCCGCCGCTCGTGGCAATACCCTGGCAGTCCTCTTCCGACCCCGGGAAGTCGCTCATCAGCATGCACCGGCAGCTCTACGGTTGCAGATGAGTGCCTATCGAGAGGTACATATCCTCAAGCAACGCAGTGGTCTCCAGGACATCAATATCTATCTACCGCCAGAGGATGATATTCCGCATCAGCCACAGTTGTGGGAACTGCCCGCCGATGGGCTGCTCCATGAGAATCGTGCTGCATCCTGAAGTAGCTGGCTAAAGTCCACTGGCATCCTGCTCAAGCAACCGCTATAAACGCGGCTCGCTGATCAACACCACTACTTGAGCAGGAGCATCCAAGCATGGAACCTTTTCCGCACCACTATGCGGTGACTGGCACCGCCACCAGTGATAGCAATGTCTCCCTAAAGGCCACAGACCTCCCCGAGATCGTCACAGCCCCACCTGCGGAGTTCGGAGGCCCTGGAGACAAGTGGTCCCCGGAAGCCCTGCTGGTGGCGGCCATCGCCGACTGCTTTATTTTGTCTTTTCGCGCGATTGCCCGTGCCTCAAAGCTGGACTGGCTGGATTTGGAATGCTCCGCTTCGGGAACGCTGGATCGGGTCGAGCGGGTCACCCGCTTCACGGCTATTACCGTGCAGGCCAAGCTGACGATCCCCGCCGATACGGATCAGGACAAAGCGGAGAAATTGCTACAAAAAGCCGAGCACTCCTGCCTGATTACCAACTCCCTGATCGCCGACAGCCACCTGAGCACGGAGATCATCGTTGCCTCCTAAGTCGGCAAGCGCATGAACCCCGATGAATGGTTAACGGAATACGGCGTCACCCTGGGTGTTGGCGCCCTCATCCTGTTTATGGTGTTTATCGTCTGGGATCTGGCCAAACGCAGTAAAGCGGGAATTTTCGGCACCATGATTCTGTATCTCGCTCTGGCTCTGGGCATTCTGGGATTTGTGATCAAGACGGCAATCACCTACCTTCTGGAGCGTGGAATGACTTAACGGAGCTTACCGATGCGTCCCTTCTCCCGAAGCCTCATGGCCGTCTTTGGCACCTTTAGCGTCCTCAGCGCCATCACCGCTCCCTTCCTGTATGCCCAGGCGCCTTCTCTGCAGATACCTCCCACGGCGGCGGAGCAGGGATTGATGATTGGCGCGCCACCGCCGTCCGAGCGTATCGTTACCGCCGAAAACTTCATCGCCCCACCCTATAACCGCTGGGCTTTTCAGCATCTCCGCGAGCTGTTTCCAACCCGAGCGGTAGCACCCTCAGCATCCGCCGCAACGCTCCCAGAACAACCGGTCAACATTGATTCCATCGAGGTGGACCTGGGTGAAGGCCGCAGGGTTACCGTCGGCGACTGGCTGGCATCGGCCTATACCGATGGGTTCATGGTTCTCCATCGCGGTGCCGTCGTGCACGAGCAGTACAGCAACGGACAAACCCCGGCTACACCGCACCTGATGTTCTCCGTAACCAAATCCTTCACCGGCACCCTGATGCTTATGCTCATGGAAGAACGCCGCGTGGATGGCAACAAAACCGTTGCCGAATACCTACCGGAACTTAAGCAAAGCGCTTTTGCCGACGCCACCGTGCAGCAGGTAATGGATATGACCAACGCCATTGCCTACGACGAAACCTACGATGATCCCGAGTCCGACATCGCCGGCTTCCTGGCCGCCATGTACCCCGGTGGCGAAGGGCTGTATGCCAACCTCCAGGGGCTGACCCGCCAACACCCCAAACTCAAACACGGGCAGGCGTTTCACTACGTGACCCCCGACCCGGAAGTGCTGGGCTGGATCATTCGACGCATCACCGGTCAGAACCTGGCCGAGGCCATGCAGGAGCGGATCTGGTCCAAGCTCGGCACGGAACACGAAGGCAATTACTGGCTCGATCCCCTGGGTGTGGAAATGGCCGGCGGCGGCCTGTCCATTAGCCTGCGTGATGCGGCTCGATTCGGACAGATGATTCTCGATGACGGCATGGCCAATGGTCAGCGAGTGCTATCCCCGGCGCTGGCCCAGCGCATCAAGACACCC
>DIYG01000129.1 GCA_002428935.1 Halieaceae bacterium UBA6060 | reverse complement strand
GCGGGGCTACCGAATATTCTCGCCGGCCGCCGTATCGTGCCGGAGTTGTTGCAAGATGACATGAACGCGACCGCATTGGCCCTAGAGGCGGAGACGCTGTTGGCGGACGGCGGGGAGCAGGTCGCGGCGTTGGGGACCTGTCGCCATGCTTTGGATACAGATTTTGACGCTGGTGTGGTACACGCCCTGAAGGACCTCATGGAAAAGCCCGGTCATGCCTGAGCTGAAGGGTTGGCGTAGCCGCGTGGAATCCCTGGCACCGGATGCCTGGGTGGTGGGGGTCGATGAGGTGGGGCGCGGACCGCTGGCTGGTGATGTGGTTGCAGCGGCGGTAGTGCTGGGAAGTCCCTGTCCTGTGGATGGCCTTGCCGATTCCAAGAAGCTCAGCGCCCAACGGCGTGAGACGCTCGCTGCTGAGCTCCACAGTAAAGCGCCCCATCTCGCCTTGGGTCGCGCTAGCCCCGAAGAGATTGATAGGCTAAACATTCTCCACGCGAGCTTGCTCGCCATGCACCGAGCGGTCCAGGGCCTTCCGATAACTCCGGATCTGGTGCTCGTAGATGGCAATCGTCTGCCGAATTGGGACTATCCATCCATAGCCGTCGTCAAAGGAGATAGCCAAGTGCCGGAAATTGCCGCAGCCTCTATCGTCGCCAAGGTAACGCGAGATCGTGAGATGCTGGAGCTACACGACAGACGGCCCGTTTATGGTTTTGCCCGTCACAAGGGGTACCCAACCCGGGCCCATCTTGAGGCTCTGGCTACCCATGGTGTCTGCCCCGAGCATCGCCGTAGCTTCGCTCCCGTAAGGGCAGCCCTGGAATCTGGTCTGGAGTGCAGGGAACAATGAATGCGCCCGTCATAAGCGAGGCTCGCCAAGACAAGGAGGCCATGGTAGAGCCCTTTGTGCATCTGCGGGTGCACAGCGAGTTCTCGCTGCGCGACGGTATGGTGCGTATCAAGGCGCTGGCAGCGAAGTGTGCGGAGCTGTCCATGCCGGCGGTTGCGGTTACCGATGTGTGTAACTTCTATGGCCTGGTGAAGTTTCACAAGGCGGCGACCGGTGCGGGGCTCAAGCCCATTTTTGGCGCCGATGTGTACATCGCCGATGCCCTCGACAGCGAGGACAGCTATCCCCTGTGTTTGTTGGTGATGAATGAGCAGGGCTACCACAATCTCACCCGGCTCATGTCGCGAGCTTATCGCGAAGGACAGGGTCTGGAAGGACCGCGGGTCCTTCGGGAATGGCTTCCCGACGCGGTAGAGGGTTTGCTCGCTCTCTCTGGCGCCGCAGCGGGAGATGTGGGGCAGGCCCTGGTCCACGATAAGAAGGGCCTGGCAAAAGAGCGATTGCACCTATGGCAGTCGTTGTTCCCGCAGCGCTTCTATCTGGAACTTCAGCGTACCGGGCGTGAGACCGACGAAGCCCACGTCCATGGGGCTGTTGAACTGGCGACGGAGTGCGCCTGTCCTGTCGTGGCTACCAACGACGTGCGCTTCATCGAGGCCAGTGAGTTCGAGGCCCATGAAGCGCGGGTCTGCATCGCTGAACACCGGGTCCTTGGAGATCCCCGTCGACCTCGGAATTACAGTGAGCAGCAGTATCTACGCAGCGCCGCCGAGATGCGCGAGTTGTTTGCCGACATTCCCGAGGCGATTGATAACACGGTGGCCATTGCCCGCCGCTGTTCCCTGGTGATGGAGCTCGGGCGGGTCTGCCTACCCGAGTACCCGGTGCCCGACGGCATGACCATGGATGAGTATTTCCGCGAGGTTTCCCATCGTGGTCTCGATGAGCGTTTGGAGGTGATCCTCGCGCGGAGCGACCATGAGCCCGAAGACCTGAGGCAGACCTACCGCGAGCGCCTGGATTTTGAACTCGACACAATTCTGTCCATGGGTTTCCCCGGTTATTTTCTCATCGTCATGGACTTCATCCGCTGGGCGAAGGAGCACGGTATTCCCGTGGGACCAGGGCGGGGCTCCGGTGCGGGGTCTCTGGTTGCTTACTCCCTATCCATCACGGATCTGGATCCCCTTGAGTACGAGCTGCTCTTCGAGCGATTTCTCAATCCCGAGCGGGTGTCCATGCCGGATTTCGACGTCGATTTCTGCATGGAACGGCGAGACGAGGTGATCGATTACGTTGCGGATCGCTATGGTCGGGAGGCGGTCTCGCAGATTATTACCTTTGGCACTTTGGCCGCGAAGGCGGTGGTGCGCGACGTGGCCCGGGTACAGGGCAAATCTTACGGCCTGGGGGATCGCTTATCGAAGATGATCCCCTTTGAAGTTGGCATGACGCTCGAAAAGGCCCTTGATCAGGAGGAGGGCTTACAGCAATTCCTGCGGGACGATGGCGATGCCCAGGAAATCTGGGATATGGCGGTGCAGCTCGAGGGCGTAACCCGGGGTGTGGGCAAGCACGCCGGCGGTGTGGTGATCGCACCTTCGGAGCTGACGGACTTTTCTCCCCTGTACTGCGACGCCGATGGCTCCAGTCTGGTTACCCAGTACGACAAGAACGATGTGGAAGATGTCGGTCTTGTGAAGTTCGATTTTCTAGGTCTGAGAACCCTGACGATCATCGACTGGGCGGTGAAGATGATCAATCATCGGCGCGACCGCGACGGTGAAAACCCGCTGGATATCAACCGGATCCCCCTGGAAGACACGGCGACCTTTGACCTGCTGAAATCAGCGGAGACCACAGCGGTCTTTCAGCTCGAATCGCGGGGCATGAAGGAGTTGATCTCGAGACTCCAGCCGGACTGTTTCGAAGACATTATCGCCCTGGTGGCGCTGTTCCGTCCGGGACCCTTGCAGTCGGGGATGGTCGACAACTTTATCGATCGCAAGCATGGCCGCGAGAAAGTGTCCTACCCGGATGCGGACTATCAGCATGAGTCCTTAAAGCCGATTCTCGAGCCCACCTACGGCATCATCCTGTATCAGGAACAGGTGATGCAGATTGCCCAGGTGCTCGCCGGCTATACCCTCGGTGGTGCCGATCTTTTGCGTCGGGCCATGGGGAAAAAGAAACCCGAGGAAATGGCCAAGCAGCGCTCGGTCTTTGCCGATGGCGCGGCAGGGCGCGGGGTCGATGAGGACCTGGCCACCAAACTCTTTGACCTGGTGGAAAAGTTCGCGGGCTACGGCTTCAACAAGTCCCACTCGGCGGCCTACGCCCTGGTTTCCTATCAAACCGCATGGTTGAAAGCGCATTACCCCGCAGCGTTCATGGCGGCGGTAATGAGCTCGGAACTCGACACCACCGACAAGATTGTTGTCTTTGTCGAAGAATGCAAACGTATGGAGCTGCCCATCCGCCTGCCGGATGTGAATGAAGGGCAGTACATGTTTACCGTTAGTGACAGCGGGGAGATCGTTTACGGCCTGGGGGCGATCAAAGGCCTGGGGGAAGGGCCCGTCGGCCGAATTCTCGAAGCCCGAGAGCAGGGCGGCCCATTCACGGATCTCTTTGATTTTTGCGCTCGCACGGACCCCCGCAAAGTCAATCGCAAGGCTATTGAAGCGCTGATCGATAGTGGGGCTTTCGATACCCTGGGCACGGACCGTTGGATTCTCGCCGCCTCCATCGACGATGCCCTTCGAGCGGCGGAGCAGAACGCCGCCAATCGTGATGCGGGTATGGGTGACCTGTTTGGCGAGACCGTGCAAGCCAGTGATCAGACCGGAGATCCCTACACGCAACAGCGAGCCGCACGCTCCTGGACTGATCGGGAGCGCCTGCAGCGGGAGCGCGACACTCTGGGTCTGTACATCACCGGCCACCCCATCGACGAATGCGAGCAGGAGCTGCGGCGCTTTGCTCCCCAGCGCCTGGCGGATTTAAGGCCCGACCGGCGGGGCAACTGTAAGGTCGCTGGTCTGATTATCAACGTACGGGCCATGAAGACTGCGCGGGGCTCCATGGGTGTGCTGGTCCTCGACGACCGCAGCGCACGCCTGGAGGTCACCGCCTATTCTGAGGTCTACCAGCAGTACCGCGAGGTGTTGGTGAAGGATCGCATTGTGATCGCCGAGGGACGACTGTCTCAGGACGATCGCACGGGCGCCACGGTAATGCGTTTGGCCAAGCTCAGCAGCCTGGAGGAAGAGAGAACCCGTCACGCTTCGGCGCTCCGCATCGAGCTGCACGCGGACCAGCTCGACGACCGTATGCATGAGTTTCTCCGTGGCGTCATTGCGGCCAGCCCCGGCGACTGTCCAGTCTGTTTGCGGTATCGCCAGCCGGGGCAAAGTGCGACCTTGTTGCTGGGGGAGCGTTGGCGCGTGGCACCCCGGGAGGAGCTCCTGGAGGAATTGCGGCGTGAGCTGGGCCGCGATAGGGTGGGTCTCGAATTTGATTCGACTCAGTCTCTGGCTCCCGCAGCTCAGCACTCCCATTATTCCTAAAGGAGCTCTCTTATGAGTGATACCCCCGTTACCGTTTCGGATCTCGATACGCTAGAACCCGGGCAAGCCCAGGCTCTTGAGGCGGCGGTTTTTCGTCGTTTATTGGCTCACCTGGAAGAGCGCTCCGATGTGCAAAACATCGATCTGATGAACCTCGCCGGTTTTTGTCGTAACTGTCTGTCGAAGTGGTATCGCGCTGCGGCGGAAGAACAGGGCCTCGACGTGGATTACGATTTGGCCCGGGAGCGGGTTTACGGTATGCCCTACGGAGAGTGGAAGGAGCGCTTTCAAACCGAGGCGACCGCCGAGCAACTCGCTGCCTTTGAGCAACAGCAGCAGTAAAACCACTCGCTTTAGTCTCCAAAGCCTCAGGCAGCAAGTGCAGGATCAAACCAGCAGTACAAATGCCAGCAGTACAAAGCAATCGGTTCTCACATCTTTAAGTGCGGTAGCGGAAATGTTTGCTACCTTGAATCTCACCGTTCAATGATAAGGACAACACCATGAACGCTTTGCGTATGACATCCAGGCTCGGCGCTGTTTGCCTGGCCGCCCTCCTGGCGCTCAATGCAGCGCTGGTTTCCGCCGCGGACCAACCCAACATCCTGGTGATCTGGGGTGATGACATCGGTATCAGCAACATCAGCGCCTACAGCGACGGCTTGATGGGCTACCGCACCCCGAATATTGATCGTATTGCCGAGGAAGGAGTGCGCTTCCTCGATTACTACGGTGACCAGAGCTGCACAGCCGGGCGCTCCAGCTTTATTACTGGGCAGTCGCCTCTGCGCACGGGCATGTCCAAGGTGGGCACACCGGGGGCCGATCTGGGTATTCAGGATCGGGATATCACCATCGCCGAGGTCCTGAAAACCATGGGTTACGCCACGGGACAATTTGGTAAGAATCACCTGGGAGATAAAGACGAGTTCCTGCCGACGAACCATGGCTTTGACGAGTTCTTTGGCAACCTCTACCACCTCAACGCGGAGGAGGAGCCTGAAGACGAGGACTATCCTCAGGCCGCCTGGTTCCGTCAGCAGTTTGGTCCTCGGGGGGTGATTCGCTCTTATGCCGATGGTCGCATCGAGGATACGGGCCCATTAACCCGTAAGCGCATGGAAACCGCCGATGAAGAGTTCGTGGCCTCTGCGCGCGCCTTTATCGACAAAGCGGCGGCCAGTGACACGCCGTTCTTCGCCTGGGTGAACACTACCGGCATGCACTTTCGCACCCATCGGGCCGATAAACACAAGGGTAAGTCTGGCCAGGGTTTTTACAACGATGTGATGGTCGCTCACGACGAGCTCGTGGGCGAACTCCTCACCCAGCTCGACGACCTTGGCATTACGGACAACACCATTGTGGTGTACTCGACAGACAATGGAGTTCACTACAACACCTGGCCCGACGCGGGGATTACGCCGTTTCGCAGCGAGAAGAACTCCAATTGGGAGGGAGCCTATCGCGTGCCCGCCATGGTGCGTTGGCCTGGCAAAATAGCAGCGGGCGGAGTGTCCACGGAGATCATGTCGCACCTGGACTGGATGCCCACCCTGGTGGCCGCCGCGGGAGATGCACAGCTCAAGGACCGACTCGTTGCGGGCTCTCGGGTCGGCAGCAAGCAAGCGCGTCTGCATCTGGACGGCTACAACTTTCTGCCGTACCTCACGGGTGATGCCGAGCGTGGACCCCGTCGCGAGTTTATCTATTTGAACGACCTCGCCGCCCCCGTCGGGGTGCGTGTGGGTGACTGGAAGCTGGTGTTCGCTGAAAACCGGGCGCAGACCATGGCTTTGTGGGCGGAGCCGTTTGTAACCCTGCGTCTACCGAAGCTGTTCCATCTGCGACGAGACCCCTTTGAGCGGGCGGATCATAACTCCAACACCTATTGGGACTGGTACATTGATAAGGCTGCGCAGATGTATCTCGGTAGTGCGGTTATGCAGCAGTTTCTCATGACCTTCCGGGAGTACCCGCCGAGTCAGAAACCTGATTCCTGGTCCATCGACAAGATTGCTGAGCAGCTCTACCAACCGGAGTAAAACGGCTCGTGGCGCGCGGGCCCCTCAATTGAGAGGCCCG
>DIYG01000080.1 GCA_002428935.1 Halieaceae bacterium UBA6060 | reverse complement strand
GGATTCGGCGTCAAGGAGTCGCGCGAGGCGCTCTCGGGGCAGTAATTGGCCGCGCTTTTCGAATCGGGGGCGAGCCCCATCGGAGAGGGTCCGGGCGCGCTCTAAAATGCCGTTCATCCGCTCAATCAGCGCCAGATGGTCGCCGCAGTTACGAGCAAAGTCCTCGCTGGAGGTGTTGATGCTGGAGCGAAACGGGTTGAACTCTTCGGCCATGGTGTTACTCCGAGGGGTTTTGCAAGAGGGTTAAACCGTGACGTTCTGCCAGCTCCCGAGGCACGGGCACAGCTTCCGTCAACAACAGTTGGGCATAGGCCTTGCCCTGGGGGTCGGCGCGCAGGCTGGCAACACCACCCCCGCCCAATACATCGTGAAGGAGAAAATTCAGAGCGCTGGAACCTGGGAGGTAAAAGCGCTCAACGGGGGCGTCCTGATCGGGGCGCAGAAAATGGGCAAAGCAATCAGCCACGTGCTTCGCCGTGAGCCGGTCGGCGATCCAGGGTAGAAACTCCGGTTTGCGGGCCATGACACCGATGTTGGCTTTGTCGCCTTTGTCCCCGCTGCGGCCAAAAGCCAGGGACTCCAAACTGACGGCCACAAGCTCCTCGTCCGATACGGCGTCTGGAACGGGAGGCTCGGGCGTATCACCTCGCCCCGTCGGCAACTGTGTCTGAGGCGTTTCATAGGGCAGATGCTCGCGATCCACCTCGATATGCACCCGCAGCTTTTCCTTGGGCAAAAGAAAGGAAAACAGGCGAACCACCGGCATCGGTTTGGGTCGCGCACCGGCAAAACCCGCGAGCCCTGGGGGAGCGGTGAGGGCCAGACCGATCATTTCCTTGAGAAACTCGGCGACACCCCGGGCTCCGGGGTGCTTTACCGCGATTTTCACATCCACCTCACGAGCCGTTGAAGACCGGGCCCCCGAGCCAAAATGTGACTCAACACCGAGCACTTCCACGCTCGTTTCGCTCAGCGGTGGGAGACCAGCCGTCTCCAGGCTGCGATTACTGCGCTGGATCACGCCCTGGGCAAACAGTTGCGCCTTGCGCTGCGCATCGCGGCCAATCATGGTCCAAACCTGCCCTGCTCGATAACCATCGGCCCAGGTCGCACAGACCTTGTAGCTATCCGGTGCCCCTCGCCCTCGGGCTCCGCTAACGGCCACGCGATCACCGTCGAGCTGCTCCAGGGTGACTGCGGTGAAGTCGCAGACCACATCCGGAAGGAGGTAAGCCGCCGGATCTCCGATCTCATAGAGCATCTGTTCGCCGACGCTACCCACGCTCACGGTGCCACCGGTATCTTTGGGTTTTCCGATCACAAAGCCGCCGTCGGCATCGATCTGCGCCAGGGGGTAACCGGCATCTGGAAGCGTATCGACCACCTGCTCCCAGTCCGTGAAGTTACCCCCCGTGGCCTGCGTACCACACTCCAACAGGTGCCCTGCGAGGCTGCCCTGGGCCAGGCGATCGTAATCATCGGCAGTCCAGCCAAAGGCGTGGATACAAGCACCAAGGGTGACTGCACTATCGACGCAGCGACCAGTGATCACGATATCGGCTCCCGCATCGAGAGCCCGGGCAATAGGAAAGGCGCCCAGGTAGGCGTTGATGCTGGCTAACTGGTCCGTTGGAGGTAGGGTTTCGCCGGAGAACATCTCGCGAGCATCCTGAAATTCACTGGCGCGCTCTAACAGATCGTCACCGCTGACCACCGCGACCCGCAGGGAAAGGCCTTCGGCCTTGATGTGGCTTCGCAAAGCCTCGGCACAAGCCAGGGGGTTTACGCCACCGGCGTTGCTGATGACTTTCACACCCTGCGCAGCTATCTGACCCAGGTTCGGCGCCATGGCCGCACTGACAAAGTCCGTCGCGTAGCCTTTGGCGGGGTCCGCCGCCCGGGCCCGCGCCATGATGGACATGGTTACCTCGGCGAGATAATCGTAAACGAGGTAGTCCAGGCCCTCGTGGGCGAGAAGTTGCGGCGTGGCAAGGGCGGCGTCGCCCCAAAATCCCGAGGCGCCGCCGATGCAGATGGAAGAGTCGTCGGCCATAGCGTCGGCTCCATTGGGCAGGTGGAGGACCAATATTATGCATTGCTCAATATTTTTCAAGCATTGCTCAATATTGATTTACCCTGCGCCGGCAAACCGCTAAGGTGACGGCATGCCTGATCACGCCCTGCCATGACCGATAGCGCACGCCGACGCTCCCGCGAACGCCTCGAAGAGCGGGAGCGCATCATTCTCGAAGCGGCCACGGAGCTATTTGCTTCCGCCGGATTTCACGCCACGTCCACGCGTAAAATCGCTGCGGCGGCTGGGGTGTCCGAAGGCACCGTGTTCCACTATTTCGGCAGCAAGAACGAACTGATGTTGGCGATCCTGGATCGCTTCTACAATCACACCCTCAACCCCCGCGCTGCCGAGATCCTCGACACGATTATGGGGACAGAAGACCGCTTGCGAGAGCTGGCCCTGCACCACGTTTTTTCCCTGACCCGCAACAACGCTTTAATGATGCGGCTCCTGCAGGTTTACGTCGGTGTGGATCTGGAGTTCATCGGTCAGAATCAGGAGTCGCCCCTGCGGCTGCTGAACCGAGCCTATGTAGGCCATCTGGACCGGATACTGCGAGAGGGCGCCGAGCGGGGTGAGCTGCGCCCCGACATGGAATTGCGGCCCCTGCGCGACGTATTCTTTGGCACCCTCGAGTACGGTCTGCGAACTCACGTTTACCGCCACGGAACCGAGGGCCTTGAGGGCTATGTGGATCAGTTGCTCAACCCCCTGCTGCAGGGACTGCGCAAAACCGCCGTAGACGACCCCGAACCCCAGGCAACCCTGGAGCGCCTGGATGCGGTTTGTACCCGTCTGGAAGAAACCGCCAAACGCCTGGAACGCTGAAGGATCAGAACGTGACTGCGAGCAAGGAAGCTGCCGACCTCGACGCCTGCGAGCAGGAACCCCTGGCTTTCTCCGGGCGCATTCAAGATGTCGGGGCCCTGATCGGCACGGCCCCGGGCGACGATGCCCTAAGCTGCTTTAGCGACAACCTGGGGCGCTGGTTCGAGCTACCTCTACCGACCGACGAGTTACGCCTCAACGATCTCTTCGCCGACGACTGCGACTACTTTCGCTACCGCCGACGCGCAATTTTTGAAGGGCACCACTTCGTGGTGCGCAATGTCCTTACGAATCGCGGTATCGAGGGAGATCTGCTCCTCAGCGAACACCCAACGGTCAATCTGTATGAGTTTGAACCCAAGATCGAACCCCGGGTGGTCCCCCATTCCCAGGCGATGCTGGTCCCCGTAACTCACGATTCCCACAGCCTGGCCAGGGAACTGCGCATCGACACGCTGTTGCGCCGAATCCACGCCCTTACCAGTTATCCCAAGATCATGCTGTACCGCTTTCTGAGCGATGGCTCGGGGGAAGTAGTGGCAGAGCTCAACAGTGAGGACCTGGACAACTATCAGGGTCTGCGCTTCCCCGCCTCGGACATCCCTCGCATCGCCAGAAATCTATACGTGGACAACCCATTTCGCCTGATCTTCGACACCCAGGGTAGAGAAAGCTCTGTGCAAGCCGCCGGTGATGACACCCCCGATCTGTCCCGATCGTGCTTACGCAGTGTGTCACCGGTCCACGTGGAGTATCTTGGCAACATGGGTGTGCGCTCATCGGCCTCCTTCCCCGTGCGTGTCATGGGCCGTCTCTGGGGTCTGGTGGCCCTGCACGCGGTCGAAGCGACAGCTATCCCCATCGAACAACGGCTGGCCCTGCAACAACTGGTAGAGCAGGAATTGTCCCGTAAGCTCATGGACATCCGCATCACCGCAGAACATCGGCGCTTCAATGCCAGTTCAGACCTTCTTCACGATAGCGCCGTGAGCCTCGCGCGCGTCCTTCAGGGCGGACACGGAGCTTCCCCGGAGCGCTCGACGGAAAGTCTGCGAAGGTTGATCTCCAGCGACGAGGTGCTGCTACGCATCGATGGACGCACCCAGGGGCAGAGTAGTCTGGTCGGAGAAGATGAGCTTGAGGCCATCATCGAGGTTGCCCGGGCCCAGGCTCTGCGCGGTCAGTTCTCCACGGAATCCCTGCATCTGTTTCTGGACCAGGACGAGGATTTCCGTCAGCGCGCCTCCGGTCTGCTCTACGCCACCACGGGAATCGAGAAAAGGGGTGCCCTGGAGGTTCTGTGGTTGCGCAGCGAGCAGGCCAAGACCGTCACCTGGGCGGGGCGACCCGAGAAGCTCCGTCGTCAGGTGGATGGCGTAGAGCGCATCTCCCCGCGCCAGTCTTTTGCCGCATGGAGCGCTCAGACCGCAGGTCAATCCCTGCCCTGGGAGAGCTCCGATGTGTTGATGGCCAGCAAGCTGATCGTGCAAGTGATGGCCGAAGAGCGTCGCCAGGCCTGACGGCTGGCGGCCTTATCCTTCAGAGTTCCTACCCGTCTCGAGAAGAATCCCCCGCCGCCAGCCCGTCGATGACCCGGTAGACAAAGGCGAAGGAGGCCCTGGCACCGACGAGCGCTCCTTCGAGGGTCGCAGGCTCTTCGAGGCGATCCACAAGATGGGCTTCAAAAACAGACCAACGATCCGCCGCCAGGCACGGGGGACTGTCACCCTCCCCTGAGTTTCGGGCGGAGTCATTTGCCGCTGCGCGTTGCGAAGCGCGCTGGCCGAAATACGCCAGAGGCAAGGCGCCCCCCAAAACCCTACGCAAGCGTCTAGCAATGGTAACTCCCCCTAGCGCAGATCCCTCCAGGACATACCAGGCCCCCAGGGCCTCATCGGCAGTACTGAAGGTGGGAGTTTCCAGCCCTTTAGGCAAACTGAGATCTCCCCCCAGGGCGTTCAGATCCAACTCCAGGTAGCGCAGCAAATCCGTAGGTCGCAAACTCAGGTGCCGATGGTCCCCAAGACCCTCGTCTAGGACCGGACAAAGAAGCGCATTAACCCGATACAGCCCCGTCAATGCCAGGCGGTAATCCTCGACGGTGACGGACCGGGACATGAGGCCCCGAAGCAGCGGCAAGCTATCGACTTTGCCATGGGCCTCGCGGGTCAACCGGCGCAGCTGGGACCGCGCCGACCAGCCGGGATCTTTACCTTTGTCCTTGCCCTCTTCGTTGTCTTTGCCATTTCTGTGGGCACTGCCCTGTTCATTGGGGATCATCAACACAGCCCTTCCATAGCCTTCCTTGTCGCAGATTCGTCTATCCTCGAATCAGGCCAACGATTGAAAACCAATACTTCCGTAGGATGCGCGACCATCGGCGACTCGCTACACTCCGATGATCATAGTAAGTCACAAACCGTAGGCACACCGGGGCTGGAGACGACGCACCGGAACGAACTAGCGCTGGAGCAGCATGAGCGAAGACCGGGACGATTTTCACCTCGTGGCCATCGGCGCATCCGCAGGCGGGCTAGAACCCCTGCAGAGCTTCTTTGCCGAACTGGAACAGTTGGAAAACACTGCCCTGGTGGTGATCCAGCATCTATCGCCCGATTACAAGAGCATGATGGGCGAACTTCTCGGACGAAATACCACGCTTCCCATTACCACCGTTGAAGACGGTACCCGGGTCGAAGCTGGCAACGTGTATCTGATTCCCCCGAAGTTCAATATCTACCTACGGGATAAGCAGACCTTTGGGGTCGCGCCAAAACCCACCGGCATCGTCAACCTACCCATCGACGTGTTTATTTCGTCCGCCGTGGGTTTCTTCAATGAACATATGGTGGCCATCATCCTCTCCGGTACGGGCAGCGACGGCGTCCGTGGGGTGGTCGAGGTCAACGCAGCCGGGGGGCTGACGCTGGCCCAGAGCCCGGAAACCGCGCAGTTTGACGGCATGCCCAACTCGGCCATCGCCACGGGATTTGTCGACGCCGTAGGCAACCCCGCGCAACTCGCAAAGCGCATCAGGCTACACATCGCCCATCGCGGCGGACAGATCTCCCTACCCGATCACGATACGGATGACTTCAGTAGCGAAGTCAAACTCCCCGATGTGCTCCACGAACTCAAGCTTCGCACCGGGATACCCTTCGACGAGTACAAGAAATCCACGGTGGCGCGGCGCATTGAGCGGCGCATGGCCCTAAAACACGCGAGCACCCTATCCGCCTACCTGCAGGTGCTGCGCAACGAACCGGACGAGCTAGACACCCTGCGGCGCGAGACCCTCATCGGCGTAACCAGTTTCTTCCGCGACCCGGAATCCTTTGAAGCGCTCAAGGAGTCCCTTCGGGAAGTCGTCGAAGGCAAACGGTCCGGTGAGGCCCTGCGCATCTGGGTGGCGGGCTGCTCGACAGGGGAAGAAGCGTACAGCATTGCCATGCTCGCCGATGAATGCCTCCAGGAGACGAGCAAAGTCATCGAGCTGAAGATCTTTGCCACGGATCTGGAACAGACTTACCTCGACGTCGCCACCACCGGCACCTACCCCGAGTCCATCAGCTCCGAAGTCAATGAAGAACGCCTGAAGCGCTATTTCACCCGCACCGGTGACCAACTGCGAATTCGTCCAGAGCTCCGTCGCTCGGTGATTTTCGCCAAACACAACATGATCAGCGATGCACCGTTTACCAAGGTCGACCTGGTCAGCTGTCGCAACACCCTCATCTACTTCGAATCAGAACTCCAGGAGCGAGTGCTTAAGCGCTTCCAGTACGCCCTGGGGGTCAACGGCGTGCTATACCTGGGCTCCTCCGAAAGCCTCGGCCGACTCCAGCGAGACTTTACGGTCATGGACTCCGCCGCGCGTATTTTCCGAACCCTGCGTCCCGCGGTGCTATCCCTGGAAGCTCTGCAGACCGATACCAAGAGTCTCGCCACTGGGCGCTTGCGGGTTCGCAGCGCCATGGAAGGCGATCTGAACAACCCCGTTGATCGAGCGCGGCAGGTGCTCGTCGAATCCCTGACCCCACCCAGCCTGCTCCTCTCGCGTTCACGAGAAGTCATTCATATCTTTGGCGATGTCACCCCCTACCTGAAATTGCCCCGTGGTGACGCAACCCTGGATGCGTCCCGGATGCTCGACCCCACCGCCGCATCGGCACTGCTTAAGCTGATGAAACAACGGGAAGCCGACGATTACAGCGGCGAAGGACTGAGTTCTCAGCCCCTGAAGTTGGCGGACAGCGAGAACCAGTTCTTTCGCCTGCAATTACAGCCCCTGCGGGACACACCGCAGCAAAGCGGAATGCAGATTCTGGCTTTCACCGCCGTGGAATTTGCCACGGATGATGAGAATGCCAATCGCCCAAGCGATTCTTCCGACGCCAAAGTGGAGGTGCTGCAAAGCGAACTCACCCTGACCCGTCAGAATCTGCAAAACACCATCGAAGAGCTGGAGGCCTCCAACGAAGAACTCCAGGCCACCAACGAGGAGCTGCTGGCGTCCAACGAAGAACTGCAATCGACCAACGAAGAGCTCCAGTCCGTGAACGAAGAGCTGTACACGGTGAACAGCGAGTATCAGGAAAAGATTCGGATCCTCGATCGAGTCAATGAGGATCTGGACACCATGGCCACGGCCACGGGAATCCCCACCCTCTTTCTCGATGAGCACATCCACATCGTGCGCTTCACCCCGTCCATCACCAGCATTTATCAACTCCGGGACTCGGATATAGGGAGAGGTCTGGAGGAGTTCTCCAACAAGATCGGCTTCGAGGATCTGGCCGAGCGCGCCCGGGAAGTCCTGACCGAACAGGAGTCTAGGGAGTACTTCTGGGAGGTGGCGGGCAGCACGCCGATCCTGATTCGCATCGTGCCCTACAGCGAAACCGCCTATGGCTCAAAAGCGCTGGTAATCATGTTTATCAACGTGGCGAACATCCAGGGCGGTGAGCCTCAGTCGAGTCAGCCTCAGACCCACTAAAATAACCAGGCTCTCCTGAGCAGGCCTCGCGCCATCAGGAAGCTCTTTCATTAGCGCGCGGAGAAGCCAAGCATGCCAACCATCACCGACCCAACGAAGCTCGACAAGGAAGAACTCCTCGCCGAATGGGCGGTACGGGAGGAGGAACTGCGTCTGCAGTTCGAGTCCCTGAAGACATCCCAAACCCAGGCGCAGGTATTGCTACAGCGCTACGAGCGCATTTTCGCTTTCTGTCCCCTGGCATTGATGGTCATGGATAACCGCGCCCAGGTGCACGAGATCAACAATGTGGCCCGGCAGCTTCTGGGTTCGGCTCTGGCGACGCGCAGCAACCATATGTTGAACATTTTGTCCGACTCGTCGCGCCTCGCCTTCAATCAGGCTTTGCGCAGCTTTATGAACGAGGACGCTCCCAAAGCTCAGGAGCTACCCCTGGACTTTCGCGATATCCCGAATCGCTTTCACGCCCAACTCGTGGCCCTGGACACTCAGATCCCCCCGGAAACCTTCGTCGTCATGCTCCAGGAATACCGGGACGATAATTAGCACCCATTCTCATCTTCGCGACCCAGTCCCCGCGCTCCCCAGCGAGAAATTGATGTGCATCAAGAAAGCCGCCGATCGGGCCTGAACTAGTACTTTAGTTCTATGGAGTAACCCTACTCCCGTTGTTAGTTTTCAAGGCTTAAGTAGAAAAACTGCCACTAGAAAACTAGACAACATTAAAGGAGGCAGCCCATGCGGGATGCGAAGACCTTTTACGAGGTATTTCGGGAGCAGGGCATCAGCCGTCGCTCGTTCAATAAATTCTGTTCACTCACCGCCGCTTCCCTGGGCCTCGGGCCGGCCTTTGCGCCGCGCATCGCCCACGCCATGGAAACCAAACCGCGAACGCCGGTGATCTGGATGAACGGCCTGGAGTGCACCTGCTGCTCCGAGAGTTTTATTCGCTCCGGCCATCCCCTGGCTTCTGATGTAGTTCTATCCATGCTGTCGCTGGACTACTCCCACGTGCTCATGGCCGCCGCTGGCCATCAGGCCGAGGCCGCCCTGGAAGAAACCCGCCGGGACCACGCGGGTAAATACATCCTCGCCGTAGAGGGCAACCCGCCCCTAAACGAAGACGGCATGTTTTGCATCGTCGGCGGTCGACCGTTCATCGAACAACTTCAGGAGATGGCCGAAGGGGCTGCGGCGGTCGTCGCCTGGGGATCCTGCGCGAGCAACGGCTGCGTGCAGGCCGCGCGTCCAAACCCGACCCAGGCAACGCCCATTCACAAAGTTATCAAGGGCAAACCGATCATCAAGGTTCCCGGCTGTCCACCCATCGCCGAGGTGATGACTGGCGTCCTTACCTACATGCTGACCTTCGATCGCATTCCGCCCCTGGATCGCCTGGGACGACCGGAGATGTTCTACGGCCAGCGCATTCACGACAAATGCTATCGCCGCCCCCACTTCGATGCCGGTCAGTTTGCCGAAGCCTGGGACGATGAAGGCTCCCGCAAAGGCTACTGTCTGTACAAGATGGGCTGTCGAGGTCCGACCACCTATAACGCTTGTTCCACCGTGCGCTGGAACGATGGCGTGTCCTTCCCCATCCAGTCTGGCCACGGTTGCATCGGCTGCTCGGAAGAGAACTTCTGGGACAACGGTCCTTTCTATGACCGCCTGGCAACGGTGCACACGCCCCTGGGTGTGGAATCCAACGCGGATCGTATCGGCACCGCAGCCGCCGGTGTCATCGGCACCGCCATCGCCGCCCACGCCGCCGCTTCGGCACTCTCGCGAGCGCGGAAAAAGCCCGGCGAATACGCCACCAGCGACCAATAAGGAAGGCGAGCCATGAGCATGCAAACACCCAACGGCTTCAACCTCGACGACTCCGGTCGCCGGGTCGTCGTAGACCCCATTACTCGCATCGAAGGCCATCTGCGCATCGAAGTGAACGTGGATGACGACAATGTCATCCGCAACGCCGTATCCACGGGCACCATGTGGCGCGGCCTGGAAGTCATCCTCAAGGGCCGCGATCCGCGCGATGCCTGGGCCTTTACCCAGCGCATTTGCGGTGTGTGCACGGGCACCCACGCTCTGACCTCGGTCCGCGCCGTGGAAGACGCCCTGAATATCCAAATTCCGGAAAACGCCAACACCATCCGCAACATCATGCAGTTGGCCCTGCAGGTTCACGACCACCTCGTGCACTTCTACCACCTCCACGCCCTCGATTGGGTAGACGTGGTATCGGCCCTGTCGGCCGACCCCAAAGCCACCTCGGAACTGGCCCAGTCCATCTCGCCCTGGGCGAAGTCATCGCCGGGCTATTACCGAGATCTGCAGACTCGATTGAAGAAGTTTGTCGAATCCGGCCAGTTGGGCCTGTTCCGCAACGGCTACTGGGGCCACCCGGCATACAAATTGCCCGCCGAAGCCAACCTCATGGCTACCGCGCACTATCTGGAAGCACTGGATTTCCAGAAGGAAATCAAGAAGATACACACGGTATTCGGGGGCAAGAACCCACATCCGAACTGGCTCGTGGGCGGTGTGCCCTGCCCCATCAATGTCTCGGATACGGGGGCAGTCGGCGCTATCAACATTGAGCGCCTGGCCCTGGTCAAGCAGATCATTGATCAGTCCATCCTGTTCGCCGAGCAGGTGTACCTGCCCGACCTTGTCGCCATCGCCTCTTTTTACAAGGACTGGACCTACGGCGGCGGTCTGTCGAGCACCAATGTGTTGTCCTACGGCGACATCCCCGAGCATGCCAATGACTATTCCGCGAGCAACCTGTTACTGCCGCGCGGGGCGATCATCGGCGGCAACCTCAACGAAGTTCACGAGGTGGACCAGCGCGATGCGGAGGAAATCCAGGAGTTTGTCGCCCACAGCTGGTATCGCTACGACGATGAAAGCGTCGGTCTACACCCCTGGGATGGGGTGACGGAACCGAATTACGAGCTCGGCCCCAATCACAAAGGCACGAAAACCCATATCGAAGCCCTGGACGAGTCCGCCAAGTATTCCTGGATCAAGAGCCCGCGCTGGCGCGGCCACGCCATGGAAGTCGGACCCCTGTCTCGCTATATCATCGGTTACGCCCAGGGCAATCCCGAGTTCAAGGAGCCCGTCGACAAGCTCCTTACGGATCTAAACCTGCCCGTTACAGCGCTGTTCTCGACCCTGGGTCGCACCGCCGCACGGGGTCTGGAATGTGTTTGGGCCGCGCACAAGATGAGCTACTTCTACGACAAGCTCATAGCCAATATCCGCGCCGGAGATCTGGCCACCGCCAACACGGAACGCTGGGATCCATCGAGCTGGCCCACGGACGTGAAAGGCGTCGGCTTCACGGAAGCCCCCCGCGGAGCCCTCGGCCACTGGGTACACATCAAAGACACGAAGATCGAGAACTACCAGTGCGTGGTTCCCACCACCTGGAACGCCGGGCCGCGAGACCTCGAGGGCAACATCGGCGCCTATGAGGCCTCCCTAATGGACACGCCCATGGCAGATCCCGAACAGCCTCTGGAGATCCTGCGCACCATCCACAGCTTCGACCCGTGTCTGGCGTGCTCGACCCACGTCATGAGCCCGGATGGAGAAGAAGTCGCCGACGTCAGTGTTCGCTAAGGAGGATTGACCATGGCCAATTCAGAAGCGACGGAAAAGCGTCGCGGCTTCTTTGCCAACCTCGAACGCCACGCGACGGAAGAGCCCTCGCCGGCGGCGAAAGTCTATGTCTACGAAGCGCCCCTGCGTCTCTGGCACTGGGTGAATGCCCTGTGTCTCGTCGTACTGTGCGTCACTGGCTACCTTATCGGCAAACCACCGCCCTCCGTTGGCGGCGAGGCGTCCTTCAGCTACGTGTTCGGCTATATCCGTCTGGTGCACTTTGCCGCCGGGCAGATCCTTATGGTGGCCTTTATCTATCGCCTGGCCTGGGCGTTTCTCGGTAACCATCACGCCCACCAGCTCTTTCTAACTCCTTTTTGGAGCCCAAAATGGTGGGGCGAGGTCTTCCACGAACTGCGCTGGTACTTTTTTCTGGAGAAAGTGCCCAAGAAATACATCGGCCACAATCCCCTGGCCCAGTTCTCCATGTTCTTCCTGTTCCTCCTGCCCCTGTTGAATGGCATCGTCACCGGCGGTGCTTTGTATGCGGAAGGTGCGGGCACGGATAGCTGGTGGTTCAGCGCCTTTGGCTGGGTGTTCAGCGTCTATGGCGACTCCTTCTCGGTACACACGATTCACCGCATCACCATGTGGGTCATCACCTGCTTTGCCATGGTGCATGTCTATGTAGCGTTCCGCGAAGACATCATGAGCCGGCAAAGCCTGGTTTCGACCATGGTTAGCGGCTGGCGCTACTTCAAGGACGATCGGGAGTGAGTGCTCCCACTCAGGCCCTGGCACTGGGCGTCGGCAACCTACTGTGGGCCGATGAAGGCTTCGGTGTGCGCTGTGTGGAGGCTCTGGCAGCGGAATACGAGGCTCCCGAGAATCTGACCATCGCCGACGGCGGCACCCAGGGTTTGTATCTCGTCGACCTCCTGCGGGAACACGACCCCGTGGTCATCTTCGACGCGGTCGATTTTGGCGACGCACCGGGAACCCTGCGAGTGGTGGAAAACGACGACATCCCGGCCTTTGTCGCCGGTAAGAAAATGAGCTTGCATCAGGCCGGCCTGCAGGACGTGATTGCCTGCGCCAAGCTTCTTGGCGATTGCGCCCAGAACATGCTCCTGGTCGGCGTGCAGCCCGTGGAGTTGGAAGACTACGGTGGCAGCCTGCGGCCTGCGGTACGCGATCGCATTCCCGATGCGCTCGCCGTCGCTGTGGAGTACTTCGAATCTCAGGGTTTGATGCTGCGCAAACGCAGCACACCCGTGGCGAGCTCGGTCATCACCCCGGGACTGGATCTGGAGCGCTACGAAGCGCACAGACCCGATGCCCAGCAGGCTTGTCGCATCGGTGACGCGCGGGTCCTAAACCGCACGGCGCGGACCTGAGCCCCGGCGTTCACCCATGTGCATGGGCATCCCCGTTCAGGTAGTAGAGGTCGGTAACGACGGCCTAGCTCTGGGCATTGAAGCTAGCGGTCGCGCTTATGCCGCGCCAATTCAAACGGCGCTTCTGGACCAACTCCCTCGCGTTGATGACTGGCTGCTTGTCCACATCGATACGGCGATCAGGCCTCTAGAAGCGGACGAGGCCAAACAAATTGCCGATGCTCTGGAGGCGGTGCAACTCGCCGCTCGGGGCGGCAGCTTCGAGCATCTTCTGGGCGATCTCATCGACCGCGAGCCGGAACTACCGGAGCACCTGCGCGATCCCTCCAACAATAATCACAGCTCGGCTCCCAAGGCCGTGCCAAACCAAGTTCTGGGGAGCAAGAACCCATGATCAATGAACCTCCTTATGACGTGACTCAGGCCATGGTGGACGACGAGTTGCTCAAACCCATCGACAAGAACAATGTCGATGGGTTTGTAACGGGCGAAGGCCTGCATCTGCTTTTCTTCACCGGAGGTAAATCCGTGCGGCGGGAGAACCACGACGTGGCCGTGGCGCTGCGAGAACTGCTTAAGGATTACCAAGGCCTGTTAACTGCGGGCGTGATTGTCGACGACGGGGCGTTACAGAAACGCTTCCGCGCTTCCGCGACCCCGAGTCTGGTGTTTCTCTCGGGCGGCGAAGTCCTGGAGGTGTTACCCCGGGTGCGCGACTGGGCGGAGTACGCCACAGCCTTCGCTCGCTACCTTGGGCCCGTACCGCAACGCGCAGGAGCCGTCGCATGAAGAATCCCCAACTCATTGCCAGCACCAACCCGGAGGCCCGGGCCAACCCCATGATCTGGGAGGGAGAAGACGCCGCCGAAGGCGTATTCCTTGGTACGGCACCCGACGATCCCCTGGCCTTGCTGGGTACTCCATCCATGGAGCCCCTTGCGCCACCACGCCTGCCTGAGGATTTCTCTCCAACCCCCGCCCTGCGCCAGTGGCTGGCGGAACTTCAGGACCACCTCGCGTCGGCGGCCACGGGAGCGACCACACCGGTGCAGGACCTCAAGAGTCTCGATGGACTATCTATCCAAGCGGTAGTGGAAATCCTCGGTGATGGAGAAGTGAAAGGTACCGTGCACCTTGATGGCGTGCGCTACGAGATTCTGGAATCTGTGTTGGCTGGCGTATGGCAGATCATCGGCAGCGATGGCAGTCACGGGGTTGAAGTCGCCTCTTTGCCCAGCGTGATTCGCGAAGCCGCCGGGAGTCTTGAGACAGCGCCCTTTGAAGTCCCCGCTCCCAGCGCGGGACTCATGAACGCACCGGCAGTCCTGGCCGAGATCAGCGAGCGAGGAAGCACCTGGCAAAGCGGTGACGACACCCACGTCGTGAACTTCACTCTTTTACCCATGAGTGAGGCAGACCAGACCTGCGTCCGCGAGCTGTTGGGCCGCGCAGAGCTGGAACTCGAATCCGGCGGCTTTGGTCACTGTCGGGTATTCGCAACCCGCTATCGTCATATCTGGGCTGTGCAGTACCTGAATGCCCTGAGCCATACGATTCTCGATACGGTGGAGATCGGCGCCCCGCCGACGGCAGTCGCTGCGGCGGTGCAGGACTTTGAAGACTCAGGTCTGCGTCTAACCGATATCCTTCAGGCCTATTTGTAATGGGCGGCTTCGAGGGTTCTTTCCTTGGCGATGGGGAGCGTATTGATCCCGCTGCGATGCTGGAATGCGGTGTCTGCTGGTGGGTCTATGACCCGAGCAAAGGTGATCCCCAGGGACACGTCCCTGCGGGAACAGCGTTCAAAGATCTGCCAGAGCACTGGCGCTGTCCCACCTGTGACACCCCCGCAAAACAATTCATGGTGGTAGACAAACCGGAAAGCCGGAACGGTGAGATCGCAAGGGCCGAGATCTCACCCACGCATCCTCAGAAACAGCGAAGTCAGCTCCTGGGGGCCTACGAAGATGCCGCCGAGCGCATGCGCGACCTTCCCGTGTATCGAAACGATCTACCCATGGGAGTGATCGGCCCGGCTCCCTGCGACGCTGGATCTATCGCCCTGGTCTACACACCCTGGTGCATGAACCTGGTTCTCCTTTCCGATAACTCGGAGCGGCTGGTAGAAGGCACGGAACGGGACATCCCCTTACCCTCGGGGAGTTACCCGTTTTTGCGCGGTCACCTACCGGGCCTTGGAGCCATGGAAAGCTGCTCTTTGTTTTCGCCCATGGAAGCCTTCGAAGATGGCGCCGCCGTAGAAGCCGTGGCCCGGGCAAGCTTTCGTGAGTTACTCCGCGAACCGGCGAGCGACGCGGCCGCAGAAACGCCTGTTGATCCTTCCCGTCGCCGCTTTCTCGGCGGTCAGCGCAGCGCTAAGGCCGACCGTCAGCTAGCGGCGGGAACCAGCCCATGAATGCCGCCGCCGGTGCTATCGC
>DIYG01000058.1 GCA_002428935.1 Halieaceae bacterium UBA6060 | reverse complement strand
AGCGGCGACGCGCCGCACGAGCACGGCTTCATCTTCTCGCTGCATGATTAACCAGCGGGCCTAAGCACCCGCCAGCTTACCCCGCACAGAAATCAGCCGTTAGCCTCCTGGCGTTGCGACCGGTGTTCCCGACGGCGCTCCATCATGGCCCGCGCTTCCTCTTCTGTAATGAAGCCGTCTCCATCGGCGTCTAATCGCGCGAAGGCCTGATCCTCCATTTCCTGACGCGTCACCACACCATTCCCGTCTTCATCGGCCTCATCAAACATAGCGACCAGACGATCGCGCATGGCGTCGCTGCGCTCCTGACTGGCACTTTCGATGCTGGCCAGAAGTTCCTCGCGAGTGATCACACCATCCCCATCGGTATCGGCCCGGGCAAAGGGATTCGGACCCCTTCGCTGCTCCGGCAACTGGAATTCCTCACGACTGATCTGGCCGTCACCGTCCGCGTCCAGCCGTTGCATACCTTTTCCGGGATGGGCGGCGAAGGACAAACAGGCCACAGAAAGTAGACCGATCGTGCTCACCATTAACAGCTTTTTCATTACTTCAGCTCCTTGGGTTGTTGTTTGCAGGAATTCCTACGTCCCTTTGAGCGTGATCCGTCGCCTTTTGTGCGCCCTGAATTGTGAAGAAATCGTGCAGATCGTGGGTGTCGAAGGAGCCTTCCAAGCATCCCCCTGCGACATCACGTCGAAATGATCACTTGAGTGCCCGGCCCGCGACCACTACCTTAACCGGATGGCGCAAGGATCCCTTTGGAAAAAGAGAACGCGGCAGCCTCACAGGGCAGGGCCGACCCTGGGCCTTCTTCTGGAGCTTACGGTTTACGCTGGCGGAGCTTCCTTACTGTGCCTTGCCCTGATCGTCGTGCTGCGCGGCGAAATACGCATTGCCCAGGCGACGGAGCAGCTCCCCGATATGCAGCTTTGGTCGGAAGAAGCCAAGGCGCGCTATCTTGCGGCACCGAGGGCCGATGAGCAGACCCTCCTGGGCGTGTTGCGAGCACCCGCCATCGCTTTGGAAGTTCCCGTGTACAACAGCGCCACCGATCTTCATCTCGATCGCGGTGCCGGAGTGATCGACGGCATGGCCTACCCCCATGAACCTGGCCATATCGGTATCGCCGGTCACCGGGATGGCTATTTCCGTGCCTTCAAGGACATCGAACTTGGCGACCATATTGAACTGGAGACCCTCCAAGGACTGAAACGCTTCGTTGTCGACGACCTGCGCATTATCGAACCAACGGAGCTTGCGTACCTACAGGAGACGGATCAGCAACGCCTCACCATCGTGACCTGTTACCCCTTTTACTTCGCGGGTAGTGCACCCCAGCGGTTTCTGGTGCGCGCTCGACCCACCGAGACCGAACTCAAAGTCGGCTCAAACACCTCAGGAGAAACACCATGAAAAAAACCATTCTAGCCTCGGCCCTGTTCCTGGCGGTGAGCGCCCAGGCACAAGCCCAGGCAACAAGCTGCGACGACCTGGTCTGGTCGGCGCAGGTGCTGGCGGCTAACCCCGACATCGGCCTGTCCTGCCAGGATGTTTATGAACGGGACGGGACCTTGTACGCCCAGGTCACCATTGAAGTCACCCGGGTGCGTGGCAATCGCATCACCTTCAAGCCTCTGCATACGGACGGCACCATGGGTTCTTCGCGAAGCATCAACGTCAGCAACACCTGGCGCGCCGACATCGGCGGCAATAAATACCGGGCGCGCGACTTGCTGCCGGGACAGCAACTGAATGTCTATGTCCCCGAGGACCGTTTTGCCCTTGCGGTAGACGATGGCGCTTTTGACGGAGACGAAGAGCTCCTCAGTATCGAAGAAGCGGCGGTGGTGGCCATGCCAAAAACCGCTTCACCGCTCTTTGTGCTCATCGCCGCCGGCCTGGGTTTACTGGGTATGGGCGGTCTACTCACCCGACGTCGCCGCTCCGCCTGAACCTGGCAGGCTCCACCCGCTTCGATCCTGTGGGTGGAGCCGTTTCGCAAAACCGTCATCGAAAGATCATTTCTTCGTAACCCCGCAGTAACGCTCTCGCCTTTGAATGTGCCCCGCGTCGGGGAGAAGGCGAGAAACATCACCACCCCCTAAGCACGGCCACGGGCTGCGCAATAGACGCAAACACCACCGGTCCAGGACCGGCAACAGTTCCGTCTTTCATTAGGGTGATTTTATGTCTACGAATCGGTTTATGCGCCGCGGTCTGTCAGTGGCCGTCGCTATCGCGTCGGGCGCCGGCCTTGCTCCGGCCCTGGCTCAGGAATCCGAACCCGCTACGCCACAAGCCATTGAAGAAGTGTTTGTTGTTGCGCAGAGCGTGGCTTTCGGCAACAACGTTGTTACGGAATCCATGAAGTCCCAGCAGTCCCCCATCACCAGCGTAAATGCGCTGATCGATAATCTTCCCGGCGTATCGGTTCAGGAAGGTGATGCCTACGGCTTCGACGACTGGTCCACCACCATCGCCCTGCGCGGTTTTCAAATCAGTCTGTCGGATCAGCAAATTGGCACCACCATCGACGGCATGCCCAACGGCAATTCCAATTACGGTGGTGGGGCAAAGGCCAACCGCTATATTGATACGGCGAACATCGACAGCATCGCCGTGTCCCAGGGTACGGCGGATATCGCCTCGCGATCTCTGGAAGCCCTCGGCGGCACCATCGACTACGTCACCGCAGATCCCCTGGAAGAATCCCGTCTGCGTGTACAGGGCGCTGTTGGAGACTTCGATGCACGACGCCTTTACCTGCGCTATGACACGGGTACCTTCGCCGGCGACACCCGGGCCTGGGTAAGCGTGTCTACCCAGGAGGCTTCGGACTGGGTAGACGAAGTCGCCGAGAATGAGCGGGATCATATCGCCGCTAAGCTGATCTCCAATGTGGGTCGCGCCGAGATCACCGCCTATCTCTCCTACGATGACGTGCACGAAGACAACTACCAGCGATTGTTCTCTCCCGAGGCCTTCGCTGCCAATCCGAACACCGATGGTCTCATCGGCGAGTGGACCGGTGTTCCCTATGTGGATCAGGTCTTTCGACGGGGCTGGTCCACGCTGCGGGAAAACCTCCTGGGCTATGCGACCGTGGACTTCGAGTTCAGCGAAGGTCTAAATCTAAAGGTAGGTGGATACTTTCACGAAAACGAAGGCCGCGGAGACTGGATCCCGCCCTACCTCGTGGATCTCATCGATGACCAGGGTGGCATAGAGTCAGAGGCCACGGGTAACGCCCAGGTAAACGGCGGCGCCGCGCGGGGACTGATTTTCTTTGTCGATCCCGAAGGTCGCGCCCTTACACCGGCTGCGGGGTGTGAGTCTTCCATTACCTTCCCCTATGGCGGCGCTGGCCCCGAATATGACCCCGCCTGCTATCCGGCAGATGCCATCGCCGTGCAGTCCTACCGCACCACCAACTACGAAAACTCCCGCGCAGGCTTCATGGTGGACGGGGACTGGACTGCAGATGTCGCAGGATTCAGCAATACCCTTCGCAGCGGGATCTGGTACGAAGACCAAACCCGGGATGAAACTCGCACCTGGCAAAAGATCACCGACACCCGGGTGGGTATGGCTTTCGATTCCCAGGCCTACTGGACCCAGTACGACCGCAGCTACCCTCAGGAAGTCATGAAGTGGTACCTGGAAGACACCGTCGATATCGGTAGCGTCTCCCTCACCGCCGGCGTGAAACAGTTCCTGGTAGACGTTGAGCGCGAGGACAACTTTGGAGAAACCTCCAATGCCTCCGTGGACTCGGACTCGGACGTGCTCCTGTCTGCCGGTCTGGTATGGCAAACGCCGATTGATGGCTTGGAGTTGTTCACCGGCTACACGGAGAACTTCAAGGCCATCTCTGACCTGATCCTTGAGCGACCCGACTCGGATCTAGACACCATCGAACCGGAAACCGCCGAGAACATGGAAATCGGATTGCGCTATCGCGGTGATTCGCTGTATCTCACAGCCACCTACTTCGATATCGACTTCAGCAATCGTCTGATCTTCCTCAGCGCAGAAACTGCTGCTGGGCCGGACTACCTCATCGGCACTAACGGTTCCTACTTCAACGCCGGCGGGATTGAGTCCAGCGGTGTGGAGCTGTCTGCCGACTGGCGCATGACCGACACCCTATCCCTCTACTCCGCCTACACCTACAACGACGCCACGTACATCGGCACCGGTGATCCACTGGTGGACGAAAATGTTGGCGTGACGCCGGGTAACGATGTCACGGGTATTCCCGACCAGCAGCTGGTGGTATCCCTGGACTGGGCCTGGGATCGTTTTGCCGCTGGTATCAGCGCCAAGTACACCGGTGAACGCCCCGTGCGTCTGGACAATAGCTGGATCGCCGAGGACTACACGACGGCGGATATCTATCTGCGTATGACCGGCGGCAAGGTCGGCGATGTGGTGGGCGGCTGGGATATCACCCTGCTCGTTAACAACGCCTTCGATGAGAGCTATCTGGGCGGCATCGCCGGCGAAGGGGCCTGGATTGGCGCTCCACGCACCGTGTCTGCCTCCTTCAACATCGACTTCTAAGTTCTCTATCGACTCTCCTCGCCGGCGTCCTCGGGCGTCGGCTTTTTTTTTGCTCCGGAGTAAGCCATGAACATAGACCTCACTCGCCGCCAGGCCATCATCTCTGCCGCCGCAGCTTCCGCGACCTCTTTGCACGCCAGGGGGGAAGCCCCCTCGGCAAACCCCGGCCCCTTTGCCCATGGTGTTGCCAGCGGCGATCCGGATTATCACTCCCTGATCTTATGGACTCGTGTGAGTGGCTTTAGCCGGGCTACAACTGTCTCCTGGGAGCTTGCGACAGATCCCGAGTCCAGACCATCGTCACCCGGGGCAGCACCTCCACATCCGCGCAGCGCGATTACACGGTGAAGGTATTGGCGAATGGTCTGCAGGCGGGCGCTGACTACTTCTACCGCTTTCGGGTGGCCGATGCGGTATCCACCACCGGGCGCGCGAAGACCTTGCCCAAGGGCGACATCGATACCCTCACCCTGGCCGTGGTGTCCTGCTCGAACTACCCCTTTGGTCACTTCAATGTCTACGACGCCATATCCCTGGATGACAGCGTGGACTGGGTCCTCCATCTCGGCGACTACATCTATGAATATGGCGTCGACGGTTACGGCGGAGAAACCGGTCGAACCATTGCCCGTGACCACGAACCCGCCCATGAAATCACCAGCCTGGCGGACTATCGCCAGCGCCACGCCCAGTACAAAGCGGACCCCCTCTCCCAGCGCATGCACGCACGACATCCCCTGTTGGCGATCTGGGACGACCATGAGGTGACCAATAATCCCTGGCGCGGCGGGGCGCAAAATCACCAGGCCGACAAAGAAGGCCCCTGGGAGACGCGCCGCGAAGCCGCCCTGCGCGCCTGGTTTGAATGGATGCCCGTGCGCGATCCATCGCCGGGGCACGCTCCCAGCGACTACTGGCGGCATTGGCGCTTTGGCAATTTGGCGAGTCTGATATCCCTGGAAACCCGGCACAGCGCCCGCGCCCAGCAAATAGAGTACGGTGAACACATCGACGAGAGCACCTCGAAAGATGAGGCCCAGGCGTTTCTTCGGGACGTGGTTGGCGCGGAAAACCGTCCCATGCTGTCCTCCGCCATGAGCGAGTTTCTCGACCGCTCCCTTGAGGAGTCGGCCCAGGCTGGACGCCCCTGGCATGTTCTTGCCAACCAAATTCCCATGGCGCGAACCCACTACCCCAGGCTCGGTGATGAGCACATTGCCCGGCTGCGCGCCGGCACTCCTCCGTCGTCCCAGGATCGCCTGAGCTATCTCAAGCGTATGGGAGACCTCGATCTACCCCTGTATCTCGACCCCTGGGACGGCTATCCCCAGAGCCGCGAAGCCCTGTACCGGAGCAGCCGAAGTCACGGTATCGAAGATTTACTGGTGCTGACTGGTGATAGTCACAGCTTCTGGAGTAACTCGCTGTTTGATGACACCGGGCGCCCCATGGGCCTGGAGTTGGGCACCTCTGGCGTGAGTTCGCCCGGAGACTTTGTAGAATTCGGAACCGATGGCGCGATGCTGCTAGACCAGCTCCTCGCGGAACACAATCGCGAGGTGCAATGGACCGACGGCCTTCATAACGGCTATGTACGGGTTAGCCTCGGTCATGATCTCGGTCGCGCGGATTATCTTGCCGTCGACACGGTGCTCGAGCCCAGCTATCGCCTCTCGACCCTTCGATCCCTACCCCTTCTGCGTCAGAACGGCGCCTTGCGTTACGGTAAAGCCAGTCGCTGAGCGGTGGACAGGAACGATTCACCCTGATCCGGGGCGGGAAATCTCATTGCGCTACCCGCTACCTTCATCTAGCATGAAATCTTGAGTTCGAGGGAGATGGGACTCCCATCTCTCGCGACTCCTGTGTCCCAAACCCGCCTCAGAGCAAGCGGTAACCAGAACATGTTCGAACGCAAGAGCAACAAATCAGAACCACGGCCGGAAGCGCGAGAGAGCGCCCCCGTTGCCCAGGCTGATACCACACCCTCTACCCCGGCGAAGCCCAAGGCTCCGCCACCTATCCCGAAAGGAGCGCGCGCAGTGATTGGAGCGAAGGTCAAGGTAAACGGCGACATCATTAGCAGCGAAGACCTGCTCGTCGAAGGAGAAGTGAGCGGTACCATCACCCTTACGGACAACGAATTGGTCATCGGCACTTCCGGTCGCGTCGAAGCCAATGTCACGGCCAAGACCGTGCGTATCGAAGGCGAGGTGAAGGGCGATATCGATGGCGGTGAACGCGTCGTGATCTGCGCTTCCGGCAATGTGCAGGGCAACGTCAGCGCCCCGCGCGTCATGCTCGAAGACGGTGGTCGCTTCAAGGGCAGCATCGACATGGGCAGCAGCAAAGCCGCGGCGACGGCGAAACCCGCTGCGGCGCCGGCCGCAACACCGGACGTGCGTAGCATCGACAAGGCTAGCTGACGTAACCCATGGTCGGTCTACCGGGGAGAAAAGCTGGCGGGCCGGCCCCCATTCCCCCTCTAAGTAGTCGCCTTCTGCCCATTGCTCTGGACGAAAAGCGCCTGGAGCAAATCGGCACCCTCAACATTCTGGACTTCGGACGCGCCAATAGCGCCAGCCTGGAGTTCTTTAACCAATATCCCTGCCGTCTCTGCGTCCTCGACGCGGCGGAACCCCTCCTCGCCTGGTCCCGCGAGTTGGGCGAGCGCATGGAAGAACCGCCCTCGCTGCAACAAATGCAGTTGGAGTTGAGCGGTGTTCTCTCTGCCATTGGCGAACATCGTTACGATCTGGTGTTTCTCTGGGACACCCTAAACCACCTTCATGAACATGCCCTACCGGCCTTTGGCGGTCTCCTGCGTCGGCATGTCACCAAACACTTTCGCGGTCACGGCTTCATGCTTCACAAACGGGGGGCCGAACAACAGCTTCGCCAGCTCGGGCTTATCGGCAGCGAGCAGATCGCCGTCCATAGCCAGCTAGCCACGCCGCTGTTTGCTCACAATCGAAAGATCGTCAACGAGGCCCTGGGTTCCGAGTTACGCATTGATCAGGGTGTCCTCCATGGCGATGGCCGTCTCGAATTCCTAATGGTGAGCGGACGCTCCTGATCGTGTTTTTTTCTCGCTCCTCCCTTTATGGCCTTGGTGTCGTTTTAGCCATGACCCTCGGACTCAGTGCCTGTACCGGTGGTGAGTCCAACGTAGAGAGAGGGAATCGCGACCAGACCTTCCACTACGGCAACGGCTCCGAGCCCCAGGGGCTCGATCCTCATGTCGTTACGGGAGTACCGGAAAACCACCTCTTACGCGCACTGTTCGAAGGTCTGGCGGTAAAAAACCCCTACACTCTGGAGCCCGAACCCGGGGTCGCCCAAAGCTGGGAATTTAGCGAAGATCGCCGCCAGATTACCTTTCACATCAATCCCGAGGCCCGCTGGTCCAACGGTGATCCGGTAACCGCCGACGACTACGTATGGAGTTGGATGCGCGCCCTGCACCCTGATACGGGTAACCTCTATTCCTACATGCTCTTCCCCCTGGTGAATGCGGAGGAGTTTTTCACCGGAAAGATCGACGACTTTGCCGAGGTGGGCGTCAAAGCTCCCAACCCACTGACCCTGGTGGTCACTCTCAAAGAACCCACGCCCTACTTTATCCAGCTCATGGACCACTACAGCACTTTTGCGGTCCACCGCCCCACGTTAGAAAAGCACGGCAAGTTCACGGATCGCTTCACCAAATGGACCCGGGTCGAGAACATCGTCAGCAATGGGCCCTTTGTCCTTGAAGAGTGGCTGCTCAATCGCCGCATCACCATGAAGAAAAACGAGAACTATTGGAATGCGGATTTTGTGCGCCTCAATCGCGTGGTGTTCTATCCCACAGAGAACCTGGTTTCCGAGGAGCGCGGATTCCGCGCCGGGCAACTGCACTACACCCAGAGCATCCCCCTGGACAAAATTCCCGTTTATCAAGCCATGGAGGATTCGCCGTATGTTCAGGAACCCTATCTGGGCAGCTATTTTTATCTGCTGAATACCCAGCGACCGCCCCTGGACGACGCCCGGGTTCGCCGCGCACTCTCCATGAGCGTCGATCGGGACACCCTCATCAACACCGTACTGCAAAAGTCCGCGGTGCCGTCCTACAGCATCACGCCGCCGGGTACCCTGGGTTACCACCCCCCCAAAACCTTTAGCTATGACATCGAAGAAGCTCGCCGTCTGCTCGCCGAAGCGGGCTACCCCAACGGCGAAGGCTGGCCCGGCATCGAGATCATCTACAACACCCTGGAAGCCCACCGCAAAATTGCCGTGGCCATCCAGCAAATGTGGAAAGACGCTCTCAACATCGAAGTGACCATCGCCAACCAGGAGTGGAAGGTCTATCTCGATGCCGTAGCCACGATGAATTTCGACGTGGGTCGGCGGGGGTGGATTGGCGACTACGTAGACCCGAACAACTTTCTCGATCTGTATCTTTCAGATGGAGGCAATAACAACACGGGCTACGCCAACCCTGTCTATGACGATCTGATTCTGAACAAGGCGCCGCAAGCCCCGAACCGCGAGGAGCGCTTCAAGGTGTTCTATGAGGCAGAACGCATGCTTATGGAAGAGATGCCCATCATTCCCATCTACATCTACACGAGCAAGCACCTGATCCATCCCAGCGTGTGTGGGCTGCCCGCCAATCTTATGGACTCCTTGAACCTGCGTTACGTGTGGCTCGACCCCGAGCGCCGCAGCCCCTCGGAGCCCTGCACCTGATGGGTCGATTTTTAGCCAGCCGTCTCCTCCAGGCCATTCCGGTCATCCTCGCGGTGATTACCGTAACCTTCTTTCTCGTGCGGGTAGCCCCCGGGGGGCCCTTTGACAGCGAAAAAGCCGTTATCCCGGAAGTGAAGGCGGCCCTTGAGGCCCAGTACCGCCTCGATCAACCGTTGTTTTCCCAGTATTTGGCCTACCTGGGCGATCTAGCCCAGGGAGACTTTGGCCCGTCCTTCAAGTACCCCGGGCGGAGTGTGAATGAACTGATCGGCGCCGGACTGCCGGTCACCGCGGAGCTGGGCTTATACGCCCTACTTATCGCCACCCTCATCGGCGGACTCGCGGGCGTCATCGCCTCCCTGAGACCCAACACGCCCCAGGACTACGTGCCCATGGCGCTGGCCATGATCGGCATCTGCATGCCTACCTTTCTTCTCGGCCCCCTGTTGGTGCTGGTGTTTGGCATCGAACTGGAGTGGTTACCGGTATCCGGCTGGGGCGACATCCCCGGCGACAAGATCCTCCCGAGCATCACCCTGGGAGCGGCCTACGCAGCCTACATCGCTCGTTTGTCTCGCGCCGGCATGCTGGAAGTCTTATCCCAGGATTACATTCGCACCGCCCGTGCCAAAGGCCTTCCCGAATGGCAGGTGGTGGTAAAGCACGGCCTCCGCGGTGGCCTGCTCCCCGTCGTGGCCTTCCTGGGGCCCGCCTTTGCCGGTCTGCTGGCCGGCTCCTTTGTCGTAGAAACCATCTTTCAGATCCCCGGTTTGGGCCGCTTCTACGTGCAGGCTGCCTTCAATCGTGACTACACGATGATTTTGGGCACCACCGTGTTCCTCTCCACCCTAATCGTCCTGTTCAACCTACTGTCCGATGTGCTCGCCGCGTCCCTGAATCCCCGGTTGCGACACCAGTATCAGACCGGAGGCATGCCGTGAACACGGAGGTGATCCAGGATATTGCGCAGGCCGAGGAAGGCACGTCCCTGTGGCAGGACGCCTGGGTGCGCTTGCGCAAAAATCACCTAGCGGTGCTGGGGCTGGTAGTTCTGCTCTTTATGATTGTTATCGCACTGCTCACCCCCTGGATTGCGCCCTACGCCTACGATGCGCAAAACCTGGATCTGGGCGCTACACCACCCTCCGCCGCCCACTGGCTGGGTACGGATGTGTTTGGCCGAGACCTGCTCACGCAAATCATGTACGGCGGCCGCATATCGTTGGCGGTAGGCTTTATCGCTACCTCCGTGGCGCTGCTTATCGGCGTAAGCTGGGGCGCCATCGCCGGCTACGTCGGAGGCCGCACCGACGCGATCATGATGCGCCTTGTGGATATTCTCTACGCCCTGCCGTTCATGATTTTTATCGTTCTGCTTATGGTGGTCTTCGGTCGCAATGTGATTCTGCTGTTCCTGGCCATCGGCGCCGTGGAATGGCTGACCATGGCGCGCATCATGCGTGGCCAGATGCAGTCCCTGCGCCAGCAGGAGTTTGTCGAAGCCGCGGTATCCCTCGGTCTGCCACCGGCCACCATCATCCGCCGTCATCTGGTGCCGAATGCCCTGGGGCCCATCATTGTCTACACGACCCTGACCATTCCCAGCGTCATGCTCCTGGAGGCCTTCCTGAGTTTCCTGGGTCTGGGCATTCAACCGCCCCAGACCTCCTGGGGCCTGCTCATCTCCTATGGCGCAGAAACCATGGAAGAGTACCCCTGGCTGCTTATTTACCCGGGACTGACTCTGACCATAACCCTTTTCTCTCTGAACTTTCTCGGCGATGGCCTGCGCGATGCGCTGGACGTCCGTGGCTCTAAGGACTGACCATGGCGCTGCTGGAAGTACGTGATCTCGGTGTTAGCTTTGTCACTCGCAATGGCGTGAACAAAGCCGTCGATGGCATCAGCTTCGATGTAGAAGCCGGGAAAATCACCGCCATCATCGGCGAGTCCGGATCGGGTAAATCCGTGGCCTGCTACAGCATGCTCGGACTGGTGCCTATGCCCCCGGGGCGTATCGACGGTGGTAGCGCCCATTTTGACGGCCAGGACCTGTTGCAGATGAGCGAGGCCGAGCTGCGAAAAATTCGCGGTCGGGATATCGCCATGATCTTTCAGGACCCGATGACCTGCCTGAACCCGTTCATGCGCATCGGCGAGCAGATGATCGAACCCCTGGTGCTACATCGGGGCACCTCCAAAGCCGAAGCCATGGAGCGAGCTATTGAGCTGCTGGGTGAAGTGGGCATCCGCGAACCAGCCTCCACCATCAACTGCTACCCCCACGAGTTTTCCGGAGGCATGCGCCAGCGCGTCATGATCGCCATGGCGCTGATCAATGAACCCCGTTTGCTGATTGCCGATGAGCCCACCACGGCTCTGGATGTCACCATCCAGGCGCAGATTCTGCAGCTGATCGCAGAGCTGCAAAAAAGTCGGGATATTGGCGTCATATTCATCAGCCATGATCTGGCCGTTGTCGCTGATATCGCCGACCAGATTGCCGTGATGCAGGAAGGTCGGATCGTCGAGCGCGGCGACCGCGAGGCGATCTTCTCCCATGCGGAACATCCCTACACGCAGAAACTCCTCTCAGCGATACCCTCTGGCGGCAAAGAAAATGCGCAAGCCCACGACGACACGCTGGTTCGCGTTCGGAACCTAAAAACCTGGTTTCATAGCGGAGAGGAAACGGTTAAAGCCGTAGACGACGTGAGCTTTGAGATTCGCCGGGGCGAAATCCTGGGCATGGTCGGAGAATCCGGTTCCGGCAAATCAACCATCGGTCGCTCCCTGTTGCGTCTCGTGCCGGTCACGGGCGGCGAGGTGGAATTCGATGGCGTAGACGTCACGGCCCTGGAGGGCACAGCCCTCAAAGATATGCGTCGACGCATGCAGATGATTTTTCAGGACCCCTTCGCTTCTTTGAATCCTCGGATGACGGTCTTCGACACGCTCGCGGAACCGCTGTTGCTGCACGGTATCGAGACCCGTAAAAGCGTGTCCCAGGCCGTACTCAAGCTCATGGACGATGTGGGTCTTATGCGTAGCGCTGTGCGCAAATACCCCCACGAATTCTCCGGAGGTCAACGCCAGAGAATCGCGATTGGCCGCGCCCTGGCCACACGACCTGAGTTCGTCGTCGCCGATGAACCCGTCTCCGCTCTGGATGTAACCATTCAGGCGCAGATATTGGATCTTATGGAGGCCCTGGGGCGGGAGTACGGTCTTACGATGCTGTTCGTATCCCACGACCTGGCGGTGGTCAAACATCTCGCCGATCGCATTGTGGTGCTCTATCAGGGTCGCATCGTCGAGCAGGGCACGGGGGATAGCTTGTTCGCCAACCCACAGGAGCCCTACACTCAGAGGCTGCTAGGCGCTATCCCCGGTCGACACCTGCTGTAACTATTAGATCGCGAGCCCCTCTACTGCGCTGATACGGGCTCATTGCCCGCCCGAGGTGGAGCTTCGGGGTAAGGGTTAGGCCCACCCGCATCGATCCAGGCATCAAGCTCTTCCGCCAGTACGTGCAAGGGTACGGAGCGCAGGGCCAAGATCTTGTCGTGAAAGAAACGCTGATCAAAATCAACGCCGAGGGTGCCCTCGGCCCGGGCACGCTTCTCTCTGATAAGCATTTCCCCCAACTTGTAAGCCAGGGCCTGGGCTGGCCAGGAGATATACCGATCGATCTCTGTGGTGATTTCATGCTCTGAAAGAGCCGCGTTGTCTCGGAGAAATGCCAGGGCCTCCTCTCGGCTCCATCCATACCAGTGGACGCCCGTATCGATCACCAGACGACAAGCCCGCCACATCTCGTAGGTGAGCTGGCCAAAACGCTCATAGGGAGTGCGATAGATACCGATTTCACCGCCCAACCACTCCGTGTACAGCCCCCAGCCCTCGCCGTAACCCGAGAAGTAGTTACGGGCGCGAAACTCAGGAATTTCTCCTGGGGCCTCCAGGGCAATCGCCGCCTGAAGGGCGTGTCCGGGCGCACACTCATGCAGAGTGAGCGCCGGCAAGGTATAGAGCGGACGGGCCGGCAGATTGTAGGTGTTCATGAGACAGGCGCTGAGCCCACCTCGACCAGCGGTGTAGATCGGAGCGATGGCCGGTGGCACGGGATTGATGGCGAAGCGACGCCGGGGCAGAAACCCCAGTACCTCGGACAGCTTTCCATCCATGCGCTTCGCCACATAGGCCGACACGCCCATCAACTCGTCGGGAGTTTTCGCGTAGAACTGGGGGTCCGTGCGCAGGAATTCGAAGAATGCCGCCATGTCACCGTCAAAGCTCAGCTCCTCCAGGATGCTCTCCATCTCGGCGCGAAGGCGCTCGACTTCTCGCAAACCGGCGTTGTGAATTTCCTCCGGCGTCAAATCCAGGGTGGTGTAGGCACGAATCTGCGCGCGGTAAAACGCTTCGCCGTCAGGCAGGTCGCGCGCCGCCAAAGCCTCGCGGGTATTGGGGAGGTATTCCTCACGCATGAACTGCAGCAGGTCTGTGTAGGCGGGAACTACCGCTGCAGCAATTACCTCCCGCGCTTCTTCCTGTAATGCGAGGCGCGCCGGTGAAGTTATCGTTGGGGGCAGTGCATCGAAGGGCCCCCAGAAAGGATTGTCGGTGCCGGGAAGCAAATAAGCCTCGATGGACTGATCTCTACCCTTCAAAGTCACCGCGGGCACCGAGTAACCCCGAGCCAACCCTGCCCGCATGTTGTCCTTGTGCTGACCGAAGTAGCGAGGCAAATCTCGCATTCGTCCGAGATAGCGGCGATAGGCCGCCTCATCGGCAAAGCCACCGGTCTGCGGATGTAAGCCACCCCAGAAAAACGTGTCGGAATTTAACGGGGCCTCAAAGGTGCGAAATCGGGCGTCGCTGGCATGGGTCTCTACAATCTGCCTAAACACCGCCGCATTGATACGCTCTTCAGCACTCAAGCGCGCTTCATCGATACCCTCGAGTTCCGCCAGGACGGACTCCCAATAGGCGAGACGCCGGGCCTGAGCATCAGCCCCCACATCGGGCAAGCGGTCTTGTTTAACCCATTGGTCGTCGGCATCCCGCTGCCAGGCAAATTGCTCCTGACGCCAGGCCCACTCGCGTTCATAAAGGCTGCGCAGTTCCCCATCGGCGGAGCTTGTCATGGGTGTAAGGGAAGGTCCGGGTGATGCCGAACAGGCCGCAAGCCCGACGCTAGCGGCTACCAACAGAACAGTTCTCAGCATAGGTAGATACCCGATCAACGGAAGACAGACACGATACGACAGGGTCGCGCAACGCTCAATTCTTCCGACGCTCGGTTTACACTGCGCCCCCCCAGGCTCAGGACGCCGACTATGAACAACGACGCACAGATCAGTTACTGGAACGGTGATGCCGGACGCAAGTGGGCGGATCGCGACGCGCAGATGGCGCAAATGCTTGCCCCCATATCGGCAGAGCTCTTACGCCACGCGCAGGTACAAGATGCTACCGCTGCCCTGGATGTGGGCTGTGGGGCGGGCAGCAATACCTTGCAACTCGCCGCGGAACTCGACCCTTCCGCCAGCATTGTGGGCATAGATATCTCAAGCCCCTTACTGGAGGTGGCAAACGCCACCCTTGCCACGCGCAGCGATCCAGGACCGACCATCAGCTTTCTTAAGGCCGATGCTGCGAGCGAGGATCTGGGCGAATCACGCTTTGACCTGCTGTATTCTCGTTTCGGTGTCATGTTTTTCGCCGACCCCATCGCCGCCTTCGCCAATCTCCGTCGCTCCATGCTCCCCAAAGGTCGTCTGGCTTTTTGCTGCTGGCAGGCTCTGGCCGACAATCCCTGGACCGTCCTGCCCCTTCGCGCCGCGCTCACGGTTCTTCCTCCCCCGGAACCCCTGCCCGCCCGCACACCCGGTCCCTTTGCCTTCGCCGAGGCCGATTACGTAACGGACATACTGTCGAGCGCAGGCTGGTCTGACCCCGTCCTTACGCCCCACACCCTGAAGCTTCGCTTTGCCGATGCGGGGGGCTATGACGCCACGGTAAGAGAACTGGTGAATACGGGACCCGTGGGTCGCTTACTTGCCGATGAAGACGCTTCCACCCGTCAGGAGGTACAGAACGCGGCAGCAAAGGTCCTAAGGGATTACTATAAGGGGGATGCACTGGAACTCCCCGGTGCCGTTTGGTTTGTCACGGCGGTCAACAGGTAGCGGTAATGCCCACATTTGGAACTCCCTTCGCACCCTCTGCCACCCGCGCCCTCCTCTGCGGCGCCGGTGAACTGGGCAAGGAGGTCGTCATAGAACTGCAGCGCCTGGGCATCGAGGTGATCGCCTGTGATCGCTATGCCAACGCCCCAGCAATGCAGGTCGCGGATCGCAGCCATGTGTTCTCCATGCTCGATGGCCAACGCCTACGAGAGGTCATTGAGTTAGAGCAACCCCATTTCATCGTCCCGGAGATCGAGGCGATAGACACGCAGACTCTGGCCAACCTTGAGGAAGAGGGTTTTAACGTGGTGCCCTCCGCCCGCGCCGCCCAACTGACCATGAATCGCGAGGGAATCCGCCGCCTGGTCGGAGAAACCCTTGGCATCAAAACCTCCCCCTATCGCTTTGCCGACAATCGGGAAGAATTCGACGCGGCGGTCGACGAGATAGGGATGCCCTGCGTGGTAAAACCCATCATGAGTTCGTCGGGAAAAGGACAAAGCGTAGTCCGCAGCGCCGAAGATCTGGCTCGTGCCTGGGACTATGCCCAGGAAGGCGGGCGCGCCGGCGCTGGCCGTGTCATCGTCGAGGGCTGGGTCGAGTTCGATTACGAAATAACCCTACTCACCGTTCGCCACATCGCCGGCGTCAGCTTCTGCGCCCCCATCGGTCATCACCAGGAAGAAGGCGACTATCGCGAGTCCTGGCAACCCCAGGCCATGGCCGATTCCGTGCTGGAGCAGTGCGAAGAAATCGCGGCCCGGGTTACCGGCGCCCTCGGTGGCAAAGGCCTCTTCGGGGTGGAGTTCTTTATTCGCGGCGACGAGGTGTACTTTAGCGAAGTCTCTCCACGACCCCACGATACGGGCATGGTCACCCTGCGTTCACAGGATCTGTCGGAGTTTGCCCTCCATGTGCGAGCCTTTCTCGGCTTGCCGATCCCCCAGATCCGCCTGCGGAAACCCTCTGCTTCCGCCGTCATCCTTCCCGAGGGACACTCCACAGACATCCGCTACCGCAATCTCGCCGCAGCCCTGGGCCAGCCCGATACGGATCTGCGCCTGTTTGGGAAGCCAGAAATCTCCGGTCGACGTCGCATGGGAGTCACCCTCGCTTCGGGCGATACCACCGACGAGGCGCGACAAAAGGCCCGACACGCTGTTGCAGCGGTACAGGTGGAGCTGCTCTAACGCGGCTCCTGCCAAAGAGGCCCGATAGAGAAATTTCACGGGCCCCTTGAATAATCTCTAGTCACCCCCATCTAAAGAAGCGTGGATGCTCAAGGAGGTCCACAAAACTGTATTGCTTCCTATGAAGGATATGACTGGAGATTAAACCAATGCGTAGCACTATCGATTTTTCACCCCTTTACCATTCCGCAATCGGTTTCGACCGTATGGCGTCTCTTCTGGATTCCGTGGCCCGGGATGCAAAGCCTAGCTACCCGCCCTACAACATCGAACAGGTCGATGAGAATCAGTACCGCATCACCATGGCCGTAGCCGGTTTTAGCGAGGCGGAGCTAGATATCACCAGCGAACAGAACACGCTGGTTATCAGCGGAAAGCAAAGCGACGAGAGTAGCGACAGAAACTACCTCTATC
>DIYG01000062.1 GCA_002428935.1 Halieaceae bacterium UBA6060 | reverse complement strand
CGGGTATTGTGGCCTTTTGGGCCCTTCTGAAATCCACTTTCGCAGATAGCTATGAAAACGGTCGAGATCCGCGAGGCTTTCCTCGCTTACTTTGAATCCCAGGAACACACGCGGGTAGACAGCAGTTCGTTGGTCCCCGCCGATGATCCCACCCTGCTGTTTACCAACGCAGGCATGAACCAGTTCAAAGATGTTTTCCTGGGTGCGGAAAAGCGGCCCTACGTGCGCGCCGCGAGCTCTCAGCGCTGTGTTCGTGCCGGTGGCAAGCATAACGATCTTGACAACGTGGGTTACACAGCCCGACATCACACGTTCTTTGAAATGCTGGGCAATTTCAGTTTTGGCGACTACTTCAAGCGTGAAGCTATTCACTTTGCCTGGCAGTTTCTCACGGAAGTTTTAGATCTGCCCCAGGATCGCCTGTGGGTAACCTGCCATATCAGCGATGATGAAGCGGCACAGATCTGGAGAGACGAAATAGGTTTCCCGGCGGAGCGCATGTCCAGGCTGGATGAAGACAACTTCTGGCAGATGGGCGATACGGGCCCTTGTGGACCGTCCTCGGAAATCTTCTTTGATCATGGACCCGATGTGCCCGGCGGACCGCCGGGGGCCGAAGACGGCGATCTGGATCGCTACATCGAGATCTGGAATATCGTGTTCATGCAGTTCAATCGCAGCGCCGATGGGCAGATGACACCGCTACCCAGCCCGTCTGTGGATACCGGCATGGGGCTCGAGCGCATCGCTGCCGTAAAGCAGGGTGTTCACAGCAATTACGAGATTGACCTGTTTCAGGCCTTGATCGCCGCGACGGCAGAGGTGTTGGGTGTGGACGACCTCTCGTCGTCTTCCTTGCGGGTTATCGCCGATCACATCCGCTCTTGCGCCTTCTTGATTGCCGATGGCGTGTTGCCCGGGAATGAGGGTCGCTCCTATGTGCTGCGACGAATCATGCGGCGCGCAATCCGCCACGGGAACAAGCTCGGTGCGACAGAGTTGTTCTTTTACCGCCTGGTCGCTCCCCTGGTGGAGCAGATGGGTGGGGCCTACCCGGAGCTGCGCAAGCAACAGGCTTCCATAGAGGCAGCTATCAAGGGTGAGGAAGAGCAGTTTGCGCGAACTCTAGATCAGGGTATGAGCATCCTCGAAGAAGCGCTTTCAGGCCTAACCGGCTCCGTTATTCCCGGCGATGTGGTGTTCAAACTGTACGACACCTACGGCTTCCCCGTGGATCTCACCAACGATATCGCTCGTGAGCGCGATTTGAGCCTTGATATCGAGGGCTACGAGGCAGCCATGGCAGCCCAGCGAGCGCGTTCAAAGGACAGCGGCGCGTTTCAGGTGGACTACAACGCCACGCTCAAACTAGAGGGTGAAACCGCGTTTCTCGGTTACGAGCAATCTGCGGCTGGTGGCACGGTAGTCGCCTTGCTTCGCGACGGTGAAATGACGGACTCCTTAACGGCTGGTGAGACGGGCGTCATTATTCTTGATCAAACGCCTTTTTACGGTGAATCCGGTGGTCAGGTGGGGGATACGGGTTACCTCAGCGGTGAAGGATTCAGTGGGCAGGTTACGGACACAAGCAAAGCGCAAGGTCATCACCTGCACCATGTCACAGTGCAGGAAGGTCGCGTTGCCCTGGGCGATAATTTGCGAGCCACCATCGACAACGACCTACGTCAGCAAACTCGCCTCAATCACTCCGCGACGCACCTGCTGCACGCGGCGTTACGCGAAGTTTTGGGAGACCACGTCACTCAGAAGGGCTCGCTGGTTGATGCCCAGCGACTGCGTTTTGATATCTCCCATCCCCAGGCCATGACCCCGGTGGAGCTGCAGGCGGTGGAGGATCGAGTCAATGAGCAGATTCGCGCCAATACGCCGGTCAGCACGGAGCTGATGACCATGGATGCGGCCCGTGCCGCGGGCGCCATGGCCTTGTTCGGCGAGAAGTACGGTGACGAAGTTCGAGTGCTCACCATGGGAGAAGACCGCTTCTCCGTGGAGCTATGTGGTGGCACCCACGTTGAGCGAACCGGCGACATTGGTTTGTTGCGCATCACCGCCGAGGGTGGCCTGGCGGCAGGGGTTCGACGTATCGAGGCCGTTACCGGTGCCCATGCCCTGGAGGCTGTACGACAGGTAGACGCGGCTCTCAATGAGGTCTGCGAGGTTGTCCGTGGAAGTGTCGACAACGTGGCCGACAAGGTCGCGGCTTTGCGTGGTCAGCAGCGCGAATTAGAGAAAGAGATGGCCCGATTGAAGCAGAAACTGGCGTCTTCCGCTGGCAGCGATATCACTGCCAGCGCCGTGGAGGTCGACGGCATCAAAGTGTTGGCGACCCTGGTGGATGGTGCCGACGGTGGTGCGCTACGCGGGATCATGGATCAGTGTAAGAACAAGCTGGGCAGTGGCGTAATCCTTCTCGCTGCGGTAAGCGACGACAAGGTGGCGCTGGTCGCTGGAGTCACCAAAGATCTCACGGACAAAGTGAAGGCTGGCGATCTCATGCGCGAGTTTGCCGGCCGCGTAGGAGGGAAGGGTGGTGGTCGTCCCGACATGGCGCAGGGTGGTGGCAGCGATGCGAGCGCTTTACCGGCTGCCCTTGAGGCGGTGCCCGCCTGGGTGGGCGAGACCTTGAAGGGCTGACGGGTTGGAACCATGGCACTGATAGTCCAGAAATTTGGCGGCACCTCCGTAGGAACCATCGAGCGTATTGAACAGGTCGCCGAGAAAGTGGCGCGTTTTCGAGATGACGGTCACGACGTGGTGGTCGTCGTATCGGCTATGAGCGGCGAGACCAATCGTCTTATCGGCCTCGCTCATGAGATTCAGGAAGAGCCCGTCCCCCGGGAAATGGATGTTCTAGTATCCACCGGCGAGCAGGTGACTACCGCTTTGCTCGCCATGGCCCTGAACAAACGGGGACGCAAGGCCCGAAGTTATAACGGATCTCAGGTTCGAATCCTTACCGATGATGCCCACACCAAGGCACGAATTCGTGAGATTGATGATGTTCGTCTCCACGCGGATCTCGCTTCCGGTCATGTGGTGGTGGTCGCCGGATTTCAGGGGGTGGACGAGCAGGGCAACATCACTACCCTGGGCCGTGGAGGATCGGACACTACCGCCGTTGCCCTCGCCGCAGCGCTAAAAGCCGACGAATGCCAGATTTACACCGATGTAGATGGCGTTTACACCACGGACCCCCGAGTGGTGGACGGCGCGCGACGCTTAGACAAAATCACCTTTGAAGAGATGCTGGAAATGGCCAGCATGGGTTCCAAGGTGCTGCAGATCCGGGCCGTGGAGTTTGCCGGCAAGTACAACGTGCCCCTTAGGGTGTTACACAGTTTTCAGGAGGGTCCAGGAACCCTCATCACCCTCGAGGAGGATGACGCCATGGAGGCCCCAACGATTGCGGGCATCGCGTTTAATCGCGATGAAGCCAAGCTGACCATACTCGGGGTGCCCGACACACCTGGAGTGGCCTATCGAATTCTGGGGCCCATCGGTGATGCGAACATTGAGGTGGACGTGATCGTGCAAAACGTCGCTGAGGACAACACGACGGACTTCACTTTCACTGTCGGTCGCGGCGATCTGGCCAGAGCAGAGGAGGTATTGCAGCGCACGGCTGACGAACTTGGGGCCCGGGAAGTGCGATCCGATAGCAAGATCGCGAAGATCTCTGTGGTGGGTGTCGGCATGCGCTCCCATGCCGGTGTGGCGAGCCAGATGTTCCAGGCTCTGGCGGACGTAAATATCAATATCCAGATGATCACGACCTCGGAAATTAAGATTTCCGTCATCATCGAAGAGAAGTTCCTTGAACTTGCCGTGCGCGCGCTACACTCATCTTTCGGGCTGGATGCGGAACCCACGGAAGAGTCTGCTGCCTAAGCTCTCAGAAGTGCCCGCACATTGCGGCCACGCTGCGGTCGCTGCCGTAACGAAGAGGACCTTTACATGCTAATCCTGACCCGCAAGGAAGGAGAATCCCTGCGCCTGGGCGATGACATCACCGTCACCGTGGTGAGCGTCAAGGGTGGGCATGTGCGTATCGGCGTGTCCGCACCGCGGGAAGTTGCCGTCCACCGCGAAGAGATTTACCAGAAAATCGCCGAAGACGAGCGCAGTGACGCGGGATCTGTAGAATCTGCCTCCTGAGATCCTCTACGCACCTCAAGAAACCGATAAATAGACGCCGTTTCCGGGTTTTACCGACGTAGGCTCGGTGTTAGAATCGCCGGCCTCTGGGGTAGGGGCCGCGTGGCTTAACGAGCAGGTGCGGTTTTGAAGACGTTTGATCTAAACGATCACGGCCCTGAGAACAGGGAGCCTGGCGACCAGTAACGCTCGCCAAGGCGCGGACCTCAGAATAGATTCACGGCGCAATGCCGAACATGTTGTAACACGGAGAAGTGGCCGAGTGGCTGAAGGCGCGCCCCTGCTAAGGGCGTATACGTTAATAGCGTATCGAGGGTTCGAATCCCTCCTTCTCCGCCATACAGTCTGAATCAAACCCAAGCATTGAAGCCTATACCCCGGAAAGCCCGCAGAAATAGCGGGCTTTCTGCTTTTCGTGTGTGACAAACAAGCCCTCAGAGACCTCGAAACGGCGCTGACATCGAGCAAAGTCTCTGGTAGCGATTGCGCCAGTCACTGTTGCTCTAAGCCGAATACAAAAACTCTACGGAGAAATTGTTACCGTAGCGCTCGTTCGACCGATTCAACCAAATCTGACGCGTTTGTATCTAGACAGGCTGAAATAGCGAGCAGCGAAAGCAAGCTGGGCTGGCGTAGACCGCGCTCTAACATGGAAATGTAGGTGCGATCGAAGCCTGCTTGATCTGCGAGTGCTTCCTGAGAAAGCCCGGCGTCTAACCTTCTTTCTCGGAGCACTCGACCAAAAACCCGCTTGGCTTGATCAGGATCAACCATGACTCAGATGTTTGGTCTTGAGAGACAGATGGTCTACGGACTATAGTCGTCACATGCTTCTTTGGATTAGAGGTCGGGGTGGGGAGTTTCCCTGCAGTTTCAGTGCGCCAAACCTCACAATAGGCGCGGCGAGCTTAAGCCTCTCTCTTGCGGCTGCTATCTACATTGTGTGGCGTACCAGGTCCTTGGTTCTCTTCGAGGCGATCGACCTGCTGGGGTTATCACAGCAAGTTAGTCTCATACGAGACTCCCTTCAAACAACGGTCCAGCCGCCTTCTTCATGGGTGGTGTACTCCTTGCCAGCGGGACTATGGGTCTTTGGGTGCTCGTGCTTGGTGCTGGTTGCCTATCGATCCTCTCAGATCATCCAGCGGATCGGGCTGACCCTTGTGCTCGCGATCTCGTCGTTTTTGGAACTCGGCCAATTAATCGGCTGTGTACCAGGCACATTCGATCCCGTTGACTTGCTGGCGATTGCAAGCGGTAGTGGCGGCGTCTGGGTGATCCTGCATCTGAGATCAACGACATTTCTTATGAAGAGTGAGGGTTCGTTGAATGGCTAAACCATCGCTTCAGATTGTTGCGGTGTATGGCGCTGACGATGCTATGGCGCCCGATATGATCAGGCCTGGAGACCTGCTCTTCGAATACGCTGGGGTGCCATTGCTGGGCGATGAATCGCTTGCTGCGCTGAAATCGATTGTCGAAGCGAGCGAGGCGCTTCCTAAGTTGGTTGTACGGGTGCTGCGATCTGGTGAGGTAATCGAACTGCTAATACCTGGAAGGGGCCTGTGCTTCGACGTACAGGACCTAAGAGCAACGCCAACCGGTGAAGCATTTGCAGTACGCGTAGTGCAGCTCGGGGCGAGTGAAAACCTAGAGGAACTGCCCCAAAAACAAGCCACATCCACGGTGAGCGCGTCAAAACCGGCTGTGTCGGAAAATGCAGCTCTGCTCAAGCAACTGACTCTCAAACGAAAACTGGAACAACTCCGGAAACGGCCCGAGTCTACCCCGCCAGAGTTCAATCCCGCGGAAAGCGAGAGCGGTAGCAGCGCTAAGAAAGAATGGGATGATTTATCGGCGAAAGAAAAAGCGACCGGAATAGGCTTGCTCGTGTTTATGGCGTTTTCCGCTTTCGCCACGATGGTGTCTGACGACAGCGCCCGACCGGCGCATAGCAAAAGCCTAGCGCACTACGAGTGTCAGAGATATGTGAAGCGAGAGCTTCTTGCTCCAGCAACCGCAGACTTTGCCAGCTATGGGGAAACACGAGTTTTGCATCACAGAGATGGTATGTACTCGGTCGGAAGCTACGTGGATGCAGACAATGTCTTTGGCGCGAAGATTCGAACTCAGTACCGCTGCGTCATCGAGTACGAGCGTGGGACATGGGTGCTGCAGTCGCTGGAGATGTAAAACGATGTTTCCCGGCGACAAAATCAGCGATGCAGACTAGGATTGACGGCGCGTATCAGTCTAAGTCGCGTGTTCTCCTAAGCAGACGCTCAAAGGGAGGCTCTACCGCAGCCGCCTTCGGCCAGGAGCGGTCATCCGAAAAGCAGTAAGATAAAGCCACGCCATAAAGCTTGCGACTTCCGCAACAGGCCCAGCGACACCACGGCCGCTTCTACCCCCACGCGCTCTGCGCAATCCTCGCTCGTTGATGTCGATCCATGTTTCGTTACGTTGTGTCTTCAGTTGACGACCAACGGCCGATACCATTGCACTCAACATGAAAACGGAAGAAGGGCAGGAGTATGAAAGTTTGTCGCCTGAGTATCGCGAATTTTCGCGGGGTAAAGGCTGCGACCATTCTGCTTCCAAAGCATGCGGTCCTCATTGGCGACAACAATACTGGAAAGACGACGCTCCTTGAGGCTCTTGACCTTGTCCTCGGGCCTGATCGTCTGAACCGCCGGCCTCCTATTGATGAGCACGATTTTTTCCAGGGCAAGTATCTTGCAACGCCCGTTGATGCAGACGGAGGAGCCGCCGGAAACGAGGGTGCTGACGGCGAGGCGCCGGGCGCAATTGGCGCAGACGCACCGCGGATTGAGATCGAGGTGGCTATCGCCGACCTGACCGAGGAACAGAAGGCCAAGTTCGGTGACTACATTGAATTTTGGGACGCCGCCACGGATACCTTCTACCAAGAGGCCTACCCGGCGGGCGTGGATGCGGCGCACATCACTGAGGCGCTGCGCGTCGCCTTTCACGGCTGGTACGACCCGGAGGAGGACGATTTCGAAGGCAAGACGTATTTCAGCCGAAGCCTCACCGAGAGCGACACCCCCGTCCTGTTCTCCAAAAAGGATAAGCAGGTCTGCGGGTTCTTGTACCTGCGCTCGCTGCGTACTGGTTCACGCGCGCTGAGCTTGGAAAGAGGCAGCTTGCTGGACATTATCCTGCGCTTGAAAGAGGTCAGGCCGCAGATGTGGGAAGACACCATCACTTCGATTGCCGATTACTCGGTTGCCAGCGACCCTAAGCTCGGTATCTCCGGCGTGCTGGAGAGCATCAACACGGCGCTGAAGAAATACGTCCCAAGCGAGTGGGGAATTGAGCCTCACCTTAAGGTCTCCAACCTAACCCGAGAACACCTGCGGAAGGTCATCACCGCGTTCATCGCTACGGGCGAGGGTAGTCATGCTGCGCCGTTCTATCGGCAAGGCACAGGCACCATCAACATGCTCGTGCTAGCCATGCTGTCACAGATCGCTGAGGACAAGCAGAACGTCATCTTCGCGATGGAGGAGCCGGAGACCGCCATCCCACCCTACGCCCAGAAGGGGATAGTCCACGAGATCCGCAAGCTGGCGTCCCAAACCATTTTCACCTCCCATTCGCCTTATGTTCTGGAGGAATTCTTGCTCGACGAGACCGTCGTGCTGGGGCGGGATGAAAAGGGTGTGCTTGCCCAGCGCGCCATCGCCTTGCCCGACAGCGTCAAGCCGAAGCGCTACCGCCAGGAGTTCCGTACCCGCTTCTGTGAAGGTTTGCTCGCGCGCCGCATTCTAGTCGCCGAAGGGGCAACTGAGGCGACCGCTTTTCCGGTAGTGTGCCGTCGGTTGTCGGAACTGAAGCCCGACTCCTATTCGTCGCTGGAAGCACTCGGCATCTGCACGATTGATGCCGGCAGCCAGAACAGCATTCCCGGTATGGCCAATCTCTATCGTGAGCTGGGGAAGCGCGTCTTCGCCATATGTGACAAACAGGACGATGCGAACAAAGAGCTCATCGAGGACCAAGTCGAACTGCTGTTGATGCATGATGAGAAAGGTTTTGAGGACCTCGTAGTGAAGAATACGACTCAGGATGCTCTTAAGCGATTCACCAAGCTAGTTGACTGGCCGCCGCATCTCACAGCGAAGTACCCAGACGTAGAGGCTTCAGCCTCTGACGCACTTGGGGACTATTTCGGCTGGACGAAGGCCAACTGGGGCGTCGCCGACTTCCTCGCCCAATGCAGCGAGGACGAGATCCCTGCCTGGCTTCGTGAGGCATGTATCGCTGTGAATGACACTTGTGCGCCCGCTCCCGCTCCCGCTACCGCCGACAGCGGCGAGGCGCCGGTCCCGCTAGAAGCCGGTGCGGATGCAATTAACCGATAAGCAACTTGAGATTATGGCGGCCGACGGTCACCTCCTCGTCACGGGAGGGCCGGGCTCCGGCAAGACCACGGTCTCCATTCTTAAGGCCGCGCAGATTGCCGAGCGGCGGTTGCGGCCGGGACAGAAGGTGTTGTTCCTCAGCTTCGCCCGCGCGACCGTCTCCCGCGTCGTCGAGACCATCGAGTACGAACAGCAAATACCCCGCGAGCAGAAGCGACGAATTGACGTCGAGACCTACCATTCCTTTTTTTGGCGTATCCTGAAGGCGCATGGGTATCTGATTGGCCTACCTCGACGGATCGATATTCTGACGCCGCCGACCGAGGCGATCGCCCTGTCTGGGATCCGCAGCGCCTATGCGGCTGCATCGAAACTCACCGACGCCGAGAAGGTCGAGGAGGAGAAGGAGGAGAAGGAGGCCGCAGAACGCTTACGGCTGGCCCGCGACGACGGCGCCGTCTGCTTCGATCTTTTTGCGCCCTATGTAGGAGACATCCTTCATGGCAGTGAGCGCATTCGAAGGCTGCTGGCCACGATGTACCCCGTCATCATCCTCGACGAGTTCCAGGATACCAACGCGGAGCAATGGAGTGTCGTCCAGGCGCTTGGAGAAGTCATCACCCTTATTGCGCTTGCCGATCCTGAGCAACGAATCTACGACTGGATTGGCGCCGATCCGAAGCGCCTCGAACACTTTAGGACTGCTTTCACGCCAGCCGAAGTGGACCTCAGCACCGACAACCATCGCAGCGCGGGCACTGACATCGGAGTCTTCGGCAACGACATCCTCAAGGGCAAGTTCCGCGACGAGCCGTATGTAGGCGTGCAGATCTCCGTTTATCCCCCCAACACCAATCAGGCGTTATCCGCGCTTACAACCACGACGTATGAGGCGCGGAGGCGGCTTGTTGATGCCGGCGTGAAGGAATGGTCGCTGGTCATCCTCGTGCCGACGAAAAAGATGACCCGCTTGGTGTCAGACGCCTTTCGATCGCCGCCAGGTGGGATGACCGAAATTCCACATTCAGCGGTTATCGAACTGGAAGCCGCGATTCTCGGTGCCGAGGTTATCGCGTTGCTCCTGCAGCCGGATACCGATGGCTCTCACTTCGAGCGGTTCATCACCCTGATCTGCAACTATTTCCATGGCAAGGGCGGCGACACACCGACTAAAAGCGCTCTGAGCGAGGCTACCAGGATCCGGAAAGCATACGGCGAACAGCTTGCCTGCCTCGCCAGCGGCAAAGCACTCCGCAAGAACAGCGTCCTTGTCGCCATGCTCGCCGTCTATGGTGAGGCACGAGAACTAGCGCTCACCGGCGATCCGGACGAGGATTGGCGAGCTATGCGGCGCCTTTTGGAGGATGGTGCTTGTCCGCGGTTGAAAGAGATCGCTAACGAGGTACGGAACATCCGCATGCTGGAGCGTGGGACCCAACTCCGTCAGGCACTCTCGCAGGACTGGCGGGATAGCGGCGCGTATCGCAACGCGCTAGTTATCATTCGGCAAGCCTTTGTTCGGGAGCATTTTTCGACCAACGCCAAACCCGAGACCGGCGTTTTGGTAATGAATATGCACAAGGCCAAGGGTAAGCAGTTCGATGAAGTGATCATCTTCGAGGGTTGGCCGATTAAGCGGAAGGGTCAACCACCCTACAACGCCGACCGTATCGTGCGCTTCAATTCCCGCGACAAAATCGATGACCAGACTCGACAGAACCTTCGGGTAAGTGTGACGCGGGGCAAGCGACATACGACGATATTGACACCAAGGGGCGATCCTTGTGTGCTGCTTTTGGAAGATGGCTAGTTGTAGTAGTTCAGACCTG
>DIYG01000082.1 GCA_002428935.1 Halieaceae bacterium UBA6060 | reverse complement strand
GGTGTCGCGGTCCTCAAGGGCCGCCTGCAGCGTCGCCAGACGCTGATGGAGCTGGGCATTTTCTATGCGCAGGGCTATGACCCGATCACGATTCTCGGCCCGGGTAACGTTGGCTGCGCGAGCCGAGGGTGAAGCGAGCTCACTTCCAGCTGCTATACCCATCCCAGAGCTTGCACCAGTGGCGCTTCGATCGTCTACACCACGCTCCGTGATCAGCGGGCTATCGAGCCCCGTGTCATGACCCGCATCCGCCCAGGCGAGATAGCTGAAAGCAATACTGCCTAGGAGCAGAGCGCCGGCTGTCAGGAATAGCACCAGCCGCCGTCGCTCGTCATCTTCGGGTAAGCGCATCGCAGCGCTATAGGCTGGAGCATCATGGATAGGCTGCTCGAGTTCACTAATGAAGGCGCGAGTCGTGGAAAGGGGATGCTCCGCGTCTCTTTGCGTTTGAGCCAGGCGAAGGAGATCTTCACTCAGCCAGCGATTGGCTACAGGTTGCTGCATACGCACCCCCGACCCATGGCTTTGGCGTGATAGAGATGGGTGTCTGCTCGTCGCAATAGGGTTTCGTCAGAGTCACCGTCGCGGAAAGCGGCGATACCAATGCTGATGTCCGGTCGCAGGCCGTTGGCGGCATTCGTGATTTGCAACTCGTCATCGCTTAGGCGGCTCAGGTTATGACGGATCTGCTCCGCTACGATGACCGCGTTGTCCAACTCCGTATGGGGGAGCAGTATGGCGAACTCGTCCCCGCCGAAACGAAAGCTTAGATCTGAGGCCCGGGTGCTTTGCTCAAACACGCCGGCGATGCTTTTGAGAATGTGATCACCGGCGGGGTGACCCAGGCGGTCATTCAAAACTTTAAAGTGATCGACATCGATCATCATCAGGGCCATGGGCATGCCATGGCGACGGGTACGAGAGACTTCTTTGTGCAGCCAATCATCCAACGAGTTTCGGTTGCGCAGACCCGTAAGGGCATCTCGCGTGGCCAGGGAGCGCAGGGCGGCTACGTCGGCAGCGAGTTGCAGACATCGAGCGAGGGCCCCGAGGGCCTGCTCCAGGACCAATAGTTCGTCTTCGCTGTAACGCTCCCGACGATACAGAGTGATGGTTCCCAGGGTTGTGTGATCTAGGTTCAGCTCGTACTGGGCACTGTGGTTACGGCGGTTGCCCAGGGAGATGCGTTCATCGGATTTAGCGCATTGGAAGCTCGCACCATCGGTAATGCCCAGGTCCGTGGACCATTGCACAAAGCGCTGGATGAGTTCGCCCTGTTCGGAGCAACCGAGCAACCTGTGCAGAAGCAGTAGCTGTTGTTCCGCGTTGCGGGTAAGTCCAACGGCAGGGACCGCTTTGGCGCCCGCATTGGCCGACTGGGTAACGGGGCCCGAGCGGCCTTCCGGTGCGCTGTTGAATGGAATGACTTTTTTCATGTCCGCGATCTCGCTACCTGTTATGGGTCTTGCTCTGCAAAGTCCGCCGTCACGGGGATAGCGGTCTCAAACAGTGTAAGCAAGCAGCGTGCCAGGACTAGATCGCGGAAATTTTTAGAAAATAGAATCTTGATCGGCGATTTTCAAGGCATTTAAAGAGGTTCGCAAAACCGGCGCCGTATCCCTGACGTCGTCTGGGAGGGGAGTTCCGATGAAAATCAGGGATTGCGTCAAAAATCCGACTGCTTTGCCGCCTGGCGGCGAAGGTTTGCCGTGGTGTTCAGGCTTTACCCAGGGATTTGCCGTCAACCCGGCGCTCCTGGGCGCCGCTTAGGGAGTAGACATCGGGTTCCGGGGTGTCACCGCGTAGCACCTGTAGGGCGCCGCGCGTGTGGTCCTGCAGGCGCAGAATAAGTCCGCCATTCCGTCGATTAGCGTCCTGGCAGCGGCTGGCGAGTTCGGCCAGGTCGTTAACGAGGGCCTCAAGGCTGATATCAGTGGATACTTCGGTAATCAGCTGAGATAGGGGAAGGTCTGTTGCTAGTCCTGCTTCGGTGGTCCAGCGCAGACGTAGCTGCTGGCTGTCTCTGTGGGCCAGAAGAGCAGCATTTTTGGTTCTGGTGGCGTCTTCCAGGGCGTCCACGGCATTTCCAAGAAGAGCTTTCTCCTCGGCCTGCAATGCCTTCCAAAGAGCCTGTAGGGTCGTGAGTTCGGCCGTTAACCGATCCTTGAGCTCCTCAGAGCGGGAGGTCATGGACTGATAGTCAGCGCAGCTCGCGCTCGCTTTGCAGCAAATTGTCTACGATGCGCCCCGTGTCAACTTCGTAGCTGCCGTCGTCTATGGCCTGACGAATAGCGTCCACGCGAGCCTGATCGATACCCGGCAACTCGCGGAGCTGAGTTTCCAGCGCCAACAGATCGGAGGCGGCTCGGGTCAGGGAAACAGATTCCGTTGAAGTTTCGTCGGCACCACTCACCGTCCCATTGGCACCGCTGTCGGCAGGCGCCACAGCATTGCCTCGGCGCGCGGTCGAATTGGTATCGACGCGGGTGCCACGCAGGTTGGGATTGTTGTCGACAGGGTTCATACGCAGGTTAGCGGCAAAATGCTGGAAAAGTTTAGCACAGCATAGGTTTTTTCCAGGGGCTTCATCTTAGGGGATCCGTACACTGCCATCGGCGAGAACTATCCCTTCAACGCGGCGGCCGGAGCTCATGTTGGTTACCTGCAAACGATCCCCTTCTGCGGCATTAGCCATGGCTTTGCCCTTCATGCGCACTTCCAGCCCTTTGGCTCCAGCCACAAGCGTTACGGTCTGCCCACGGGAGACGAGTCTCGGAAGGGCAACCTGACCGTAACGAAGCTCCGAGCCGGCGGCCAGGGAGCGTTTTAGTTCCATGCCAATGGCGCGCTCCGGGTCCAGAATCAGGTCGGAAGCGGCGCTGGTTATCCGTCGGGTGGTGATTTCCAGGTCGTTTTCCGCAATGAGTGCCCCCCGGGGCAAGGGTGCCCGTAAGACCGGCACATCCAGCGCAGCGCTTACATCGGCACGCAGATACAGGGTCCAGGGCGTTGGGCTTGCGCAGCGCACCCCATAGCTCACGGGCCCCAGAGCGCGTCCCGCATGGGGGCGGACAATTTCCAAAGGCTCGCCACACTGGGCGGGACGCAAACGCTGATCCAGAGGTCGCACGCGAACCGCGATATCGTCAAGGCCCTGCTCCATGGCCGCCCCCAGCGCCGCGGCTTCCACCGTCGCCAAGATATCGTCGTGGGGGTGAGGACTGGATCCAGTGCTGGCGGTCGCGACGCGTGCCTGGGTCACCGCCAGGGCGAAACCGGTGGCCAGCACTGCAATTACCCTACTCCATCTCTGAAGGGGCGTTAAGCAAAGGGATTGCCCGCTGCGTTGGCCCGTTCGCGGGGAAACGAGGGGAAAAGACGCCGCAGGGTGCGGGAATGCCGTCATATTGTTGGCGCTATCTCGTGTACTTCAGGTCTTAGGCGGGATATAGCATGTTTCATGCCAGGCATCTTCGGTGGCGACCATTCATCTTGCTCACGGTGCCTAGGGCGGGGCGGCAAGCCTTGCCGTCGCGGCCTTCGATTGCCGCAATATGGCCGGTCAGGGATCCTTAAGCAATTGATTTATAATAATAAATAAAACTGGCATGGGTTTTGAATCCCATCTTCCCAGAAAGACCATTTTGGTCCTTAGGGAACACATTCATGCCATCCATTGACAGCGCTCTCGGAATCTCGCCCCAGGTTATGGCCCTGCGCGCCAAGCGTATGGAATTGCTTTCGGCAAACATCGCTAACTCGGATACGCCAGGCTACAAGGCCCGAGACATCGATTTTGCGGCGGCAATGCGCAGCGTTCGCGACGGGGATGATGGCTTGTTGGTAACCCATCCACGACATCTCTCCGCCAGCGGCCGCATCGCGGGTGGTTCGGCGACGGGGATGGATGCAGAGGTTATGTACCGGATTCCATCGCAGCCCTCCATGGATGGCAATACCGTGGAGAATCACCGCGAACACGCCGCTTTCATGGATAACGCCGTGCGTTACCAAGCCAGCCTGAATTTCCTCGATAGTCGAATTCGCGGTTTGCGCACCGCGATTCGCGGTCAGCTGTAAGGATTGCCCCTATGAGCTTGTTCAGCGCCATCAACGTCGCTTCCACCGCTCTCGAGGCCCAGACCGTGCGTCTGAATACCATCTCGAGCAATTTGGCCAATGCCAACGCGGTGGGCAGTGATCCCGACGCGCTCTATCGCGCTCAGTATCCGGTGTTCGAAACCGTTTACCAGGACGCCATGGGTATGGGCGACGACGTGAGCGCGGGTGTGCGCGTTAGCGATGTCGTGCTCTCAGAGCTCCCAGCGCGGCGCGAGTACAGCCCCTCACACCCCCTTGCGGATGAAGAGGGGTTTATCTACCGCTCCTCGGTGAACTCCGTAGAGGAGATTGCCAACATGATCGAGGCGTCCCGTGCTTACCAGAGCAACGTTGACGCCATGAACACCACCAAGCAGTTGATTCTGCGCACGTTGACCCTGGGACGCTGAGCCTAGTGTTGCGCGCGCTCTTGCTTTTGGAGATCTACGGACCATGACTAGTCTTGCCACCCTTAACGAGCTTTTTCCATCGCGAACCGAAGAGACTGCGCGAGCGACAAACTCCGTGGAGGATCTGGGTTCCGATGAATTCCTGCAATTGATGGTTGCGCAACTCGAGAACCAGGATCCCACCAAGCCCATCGATAACTCAGAGTTTGTAGCGCAGCTTGCGCAGTTCGGCACGGTCACGGGAGTTCAGGAACTAAACGAAGGTTTCGCGGACCTGGCCGCTTCCCTCAATAGCAGCCAGGGCTGGCAGGCCGCTTCCCTGGTCGGTAGCAGCGTGGCCACAGAGAGCAACCTGGGCCAACTGCGCGCCGTTGAGGGTGAAGCTGACACCTTGTCCTTGACTGCCACCGTGGATTTCCAGGGCAGCACTACCGGTGGGGCTCTTTATGTCCAGGACCTCACCGGGCGCCTGGTCTACACCGCGCCCTTACCCCCCGGTGTCGGTGGGGAATTGCAGATCCAGTGGGACGGTTTGGACTTGGATGGCAACCCCCTGCCTGAGGGCAGCTATCGCATTTCCGCCGAGACCCAGGTGAACGGTTCCAGTACGGCGCTGCCCGTGTACGCCCACCAGGAGGTGGTGTCCGTTGCCATCAACAGTACAACCGGTGAGGCCACGTTGAATCTTAGCGATGGGCAGTCCGTGCCCGTAAGCGGCATCCGCCAGTTCCTTTAAGCGAATAAATTTGATCAGTGAGCACAGCTAGCTCGGGAGTAAGACCATGACCTTCAGTACCGCCATCTCCGGTATCAACGCGGCGAACTCCGATCTCGGGGTCATCAGTAATAACATCGCCAACGCCTCCACCACGGGTTTTAAAACCTCCCGTGCGGAATTCGCCGATGTGTATGCGACCAGTCTTCTCGGTGCCGGTGGTAATGCCATCGGACTTGGGGTCACCCTGGCAGGGGTTACCCAGGAGTTTGGTCAGGGCAATATCAACTTCACCAACAACTCGTTGGACCTGGCCATTAATGGCGGTGGATTCTTTCAGTTAAGCCGTGACGGAGCCCTGGAGTACACCCGAGCAGGCGCATTCCAGGTGGACCGCGAGGGCTTCATTGTTTCCAACCAGGGTTTACGTTTGCAGGCTTTCCAGGTCGACGCCGGCGGTGATGTGACCGGCCAGTTGGGCGATATCCGCATCGATACCTCGCTGCTGGATCCCAATGAAACAGCGAACGTCACCTACACGACTAACCTCGATTCTCGGGATGTGTCTCCCGGCACGGGCTTTGCGACCAATGGACCCTACGACGTATTCGCCTCGCCATCTACGGCACCGAACCCCATCGATTTCAATGCCACGACTTCCACCACGGTCTACGACAGCCTCGGTAATCCCCATGTCCTCAGCCTGTACTACGTGAAGACGGCAACACCGAATACCTGGGAAGTGTATTCCCTCATCGATGGGCAAAGTCAGAATGGCGGCGCACCCCAGACCCTGGAATTTACCTCCAATGGTCAGTTTGATCCCGCCTCGGCTACCTCCATTGCTTTGGCGGGGTGGACACCCGTAGACGAAACCGGCGTCCCCAATGGCGCTGCGGTGCAGGACTTCACCGTAGACCTGGCTTCCACGACGCAGTTTGGTACGCCCTTTGCCGTGTCGAGCATTATTCAGGACGGTTTTGCCGCCGGTCAGCTTCGCGGTGTGGAGATCGACGAGACGGGCGTGACCTTTGCGCGCTACACGAACGGTGAATCCCGGGCCCTGGGCCAGATCGCGCTAGCCAGCTTTAACAACCAGAACGGCCTCCAGCCCGTGGGTGATACGAACTGGGTAGAGACCTTCTCCTCGGGTTCGCCCAACGTGGCGGAGCCCGGAACTGCGGGTCTCGGTGTGGTTCAGTCCGCGGCCCTTGAAGATTCCAATGTGGAAATCACCGAGCAGCTGGTGAACTTGATTGAAGCCCAGCGTAACTTCCAGGCCAATGCCCAGGTAATTCAGGCAGCGGATGCGGTCACCCAGACCGTAATCAACCTCCGCTAGGGCCTCTTGAGCTAGGAAGCCAGGGAACAAAGTCGTTATGGACGGATTCATTCACGTAGCCGCCGCGGGCGCCAAGGAGTCCATGCTCCAGCAGGCCATCAACGCGCACAACCTCGCCAATGCACCCACCATCGGCTTCAAGGCCGACATGGTGCAGGCGGAGAGCCTGTATCTCCGCGGTGCCGGTCAAGAGACTCGGGCCTACAAGCGCGTCGGCGATATCGGCACGGATTTTAGTGTAGGGCCCCTGCAGCAAACGGGGCGTGATTTGGATATCGCCATCAATGGCGCCGGGTGGATTGCCGTTCAGGATGAAGGTGGTGGCGAAGGGCTGACGCGCCGCGGCGATTTGCGCATTGATGAGTTTGGTCAGCTGGTCAATGGGGCGGGGGAAGCGATTCTGGGCAACGATGGTCCCATCGCCTTGCCACCCTTTAGCTCCATGAGTATCGCCAACGACGGCACGATCTCCATCGTGCCCCTGGGTGAGCAACCCAACACGGTAGCCATTCTCGATCGCATCAAACTCGTCAATCCGCCCATCGAAGAGCTCGACAAAAACGAGCGTGGGGTGGTGGTCGCCAACGATGGTCTGCCCTCGGTGGCCGATGGTGCGGTGCGGATAACTACCGGCGCTCTGGAGACCAGCAATGTGAACACCGTGTCCGCCATGGTGCGCATGATTGAGCTGTCTCGGGAGTTTGAGCAATTTATGAAGATGGTGACGGTGGGGGAGGAAATCGATACCTCGTCCGCCACCCTCATGCAGTTACAGTAAGGAGTTCGCCATGAACCAGGCCCTATGGATTTCCAAGACCGGTCTTGACGCCCAGCAAACCAAGATGTCGGTGATCGCCAACAACCTGGCAAACTCTGGTACCACAGGGTTCAAACGCGGTCGGGCGATCTTCGAAGACCTGATCTATCAGAATGTTCGCCAGGTGGGTGCCCAGTCTTCCCAAGACACGCTGCTGCCTTCGGGTCTGCAGGTGGGTACGGGGGCTCGGGTGGTGGCCACGGAGCGTTTGTTCACCCAGGGCAATCTAACCCAGACGGACAATCAACTGGATGTAGCGATATCCGGTCGCGGTTTCTTCGAGATTCTCCTGCCCGATGGCACGCAGGGTTTCACCCGGGACGGATCGTTCCAGATCAACGACCAGGGCATCATGGTGACTTCAGCGGGCTATCAGTTGCAGCCGCCGATCAATATTCCCCAGGATGCGCTCTCCGTGAGCATTGCTCCAGACGGCACGGTGTCTGTTCGCCAGCCCGGCGCTGCGCAGGTCACCCAGGTGGGCACCATTCAGCTCTCGGATTTCATCAACCCCACCGGTCTTCAGGCTCGCGGCGAAAACCTGTATCTGGAGTCGGGCGCCAGCGGTGCTCCACAGCCGGGGAACCCAGGTTTGAACGGCCTGGGCATTCTCGCCCAGGGCTATGTGGAAAGCTCCAACGTCAACGTTGTCGAGGAGCTGGTGAATATGATTGAAACCCAGCGAGCCTACGAGATGAATTCCCGCGCCATCGCCACCTCGGATCAGATGCTGCAATACGTGTCTAACAACCTCTAGGTGATCTGATGCGCGAACTCACAACAAGAAGTTTGAAGTCCCTGGGTGCGGTGACGCTGACACTGCTCACGGCCTGCGCGGGGATAGAAGACAAGGGGCACCCGGACTACGTCGCCATCGAGCCCATTGAGTACCCGGAAGTGACCCTGTCGTCGTCTCCGGCCACGGGCAGTCTCTATCCCGGCAAGATGCGCAGCCTGTCGCTGTTCACTGACGTGCGCGCCCACGAGATTGGTGACATTGTCTCCGTCGTCCTGGTGGAGAGTACCTCGGCGGCCAAGAGCGCGGATACGGAACTCGATAAAACCAATGATGTGAGCATCACCGACCCGATAATTTTTGGTCAGCCGGTGACCATCAACGGCGACTACAATCTCGGCGTCGATCTGGATTCGGCCAGCTCCTTTGAAGGTGAGGCGAGCAGCAACCAGAGCAACAGCCTTCAGGGGTCGATTGCGGTCCAGGTATCCCGGGTGCTGCCCAACGGCAACCTCGTGGTGCAGGGTGAGAAGTGGATTCAGATCAACCAGGGTGATGAGTACATTCGCTTGCGCGGCATTATCCGTCCCGAGGATGTGAGCCCCACCAATACTATTCCTTCAACGCTTATCGCTGATGCGCGCATTTCCTATGGCGGTACGGGCGTCCTCGATGAAGCCAATAGCCCTGGGTGGCTGACGCGCTTCTTCATGAGCCCTCTGATGCCGTTTTAAGGTGAACACCATGACTATCTCGATCATGCATCACCGAGCACTCTGGACCGTAATGGCTCTGGTGGTGATGCTTACGCTGTGTCTTTCATCCGTCGCCAGGGCAGAGCGCATCAAAGATATCGCTAGTATTGCCGGCGTACGAACCAACCAATTGGTGGGTTACGGGCTCGTGGTAGGCCTGGACGGTACCGGGGACCAGGTAATCCAGGCCCCTTTCACCACCCAGAGTTTGCGTAACTTTCTTACCCAGATGGGTTTGAACCTGCCCGTTGGCGTAAACCCCCAGCTCACGAATATTGCGGCGGTTTCCGTTCACGCGGAGCTGCCCCCATTTGCCAAGCCCGGTCAAACCCTGGATGTCACCGTGTCGTCTCTGGGTAACGCGGATTCCCTGCGCGGTGGCTCCCTGCTCATGACGGAGCTTCGGGGGCCCGATGGCGAGGTCTACGCCGTGGCGCAGGGTTCGCTGATTGTCAGCGGCTTTGGTGCCGAGGGCGCGGATGGTTCTAGCGTGTCTGTGAACGCTCGCGCGGCGGGTCGCATACCCAACGGTGGCACGGTAGAGCGGGGGGTGCCCAGTCCCTTCGGTACGGATCCGGTGATGGTCATGAACTTGAATGCGCCGGACTTTACCACTGCTCAACGAGTGGCGATGAGCATCAACGACAGCCTGGGTGAGGAGATGGCTCGGCCCCTGGATGCGGTGTCTATCGAAGTGCGAGCGCCAGCGGACCCGGCGGGCAAAGTAGCGTTCGTCTCGGTGTTGGAAAACCTCCAGGTCGATCCTGCCGCATCAGCCGCGAAAGTTGTCGTTAACAGTCGCAGCGGCACGATCGTTATCGGCGCCGAGGTTCGCTTGGAAACGGCCGCGGTGGCCCATGGCAATCTCACCGTAACGGTTTCCGAAAGCATCAACGTGAGTCAGCCTGGGCCCTTCGCACGAACCGGCCGGACTGCCGTAACGCCGGAGTCTGAAGTCGACATCGGCGAGGAAAACGCCCGCATGTTCCTTATCGATCCCGGTGTGACCCTGCAGCAGTTGGTGACGGCGGTAAACAACGTTGGGGCGGCTCCCGGGGACCTTATCGCCATTCTTGAAGCGCTACAGCAGGCCGGCGCCCTTCGAGCCCAATTGGTGGTGATCTAAGGTCATGCAGGCTGCTGCGGGCTACTACGACTTCTCGGCGCTGGCCAGCTTGCGCGCCGATGGGGCGCAGAACAGCGAAGGGAATCTGCGCGAGGTTGCCGGTCAATTTGAATCTCTCTTTGTGCAGATGATGTTGCAGTCCATGCGCGATGCGACTCCAGAGGGTGGTTTGTTCGACAGCCACCAGATGGAGGGCTACCAACAGATGTATGACCAGCAGCTTTCCCTGGAGCTTTCGACCCAGGGGGGTATTGGTCTATCCGAGGTGATCTACCGCCAGTTGGATGTGGCGGGGAGTCTGCGCCCCGGCGATGAAACACCGAATTTCAATGACCTGCCGTCGCGCCGGATGCCCTCGTTGCAAGCGGTGGACGTGGGTTCCGCGGGGGAGTTCCGTACCGCCGTCTTTGAGCAAGAAATCGACGGGGAAGTTACGGAGCTCAATCCCGAGAACTTTGTTGAGCACCTTCGCCCCCTCGCCGAAGAAGCGGGGCGGCGTTTGGGTGTGGAACCCGAAGTCTTATTGGCCCAGGCGGCCCTTGAGACCGGCTGGGGGCAGCATGTCCTGCAGGGGCAGCAGGGCTCCAGCAACAACCTATTCAACATCAAAGATGGAGGCGATTGGGTGGGGCCAACGGTCCAGCGAGGTGTCCTTGAGTACCGCGACGGCGTGGCCGTGCGGGAGCAATCGAGTTTTCGCGCCTACGAAACCATGGCTGACTCCTTTGCCGATTACGTTGAGTTTCTCCAGAGCAGCCCTCGGTACAGCGAAGCCCTGGCTCAGGCAGGGGATGGTGAGGCCTACCTTCGGGAGTTGCAGGCCGCAGGGTATGCCACGGATCCACGCTATGCCGACAAAGTGCTCGACGTTCGCTCTCGGATTGATACTGGTCGTACGGAATTGGCGCTAAAGGATTCGGCCTTTCGGCCGCTAACCGACTAGGTCAGGCTCCCGGCCAGCGAAATGCTGGGCGGGATTTTTGACTCAGTCCCAGAAAAACAGACAGGTATATGGCAAACGTTCTCAACATCGGCACCTCGGCACTGCTTTCCCTGCAGCGCGCGATCAGCGTGACGGGGAACAATATCGCCAACGTAAATACTGAAGGCTTTAGCCGCCAACGGGTGGAATTCGCGGCGCTGCCGGGTCAGCAAACCGGTGCCGGTGTCATCGGTTCTGGGGTCACCATCGCCGGCATTACCCGGAGCTACGATGAGTTTCTCGCCGGAGACGTTCGCGACCGCGGGGCTAACGCCGCTGCGGCTCAGGCCTTCGCCGATTTGACGGGCCGCATCGACGGGATTCTCACGGACCCCAATACAGGCCTCGCTCCGGCCATCGATAACTTTTTCTCTGCCATGCAGGACGTGGCGAACAACCCCGGCTCCCTACCCGAGAGGCAAGTCCTCCTCGGTCGCGGTGAAGTACTGGCCGATCGCTTTTCCTACTTGGACGCTCGCCTGCGGGATCTGTCTCAGGAGAGCAATATCCGCATCGAAGGTGCGGCGCGGGATATCAACGCCCTGGCGCGAAACCTCGGTGAACTCAACGACCAGATCGTTTTGGCCAATGCCACGGGAACCGCGCCGAACGACTTGCTCGACAGCCGCGATCAAGTCCTCAATCGCTTATCGGAGCTGGTTGGTGTTAACACCGTGACCCAAAGCGATGGCGCGGTGAACGTGTTTATTGGCAATGGCCAATCTCTGGTCGTTGGTAACAACGTCACGGAACTGACCACGTTCACCAATCCCGACGATCCCACGGAGATCAATATCGGCGTGGCGGGCCTGGTGGAGCCAACGGACATCGGTCGATTTCTCACGGGCGGCGAGTTGGGGGGAACCCTGAGCTTTCGCGGCGAGGTGTTGCAGGCCGCGCGCAGCGAGTTGGGCCTGTTGGCGATCGGTATCTCCGAAGCGTTCAACGACCAGCAGAATCTAGGTCTGGACCTCAATGGTGACCTGGGCGCTGACTTCTTTGCGACCCTGGAGCCAGCCGTGAGCGCCAATCGCGACAATACGGGAACCGGGCAGGTTGTTGGTGTTGTTGATGATGTATCAGCACTCACGGGCGATAGTTATGCCTTAAGTTTCGACGGCACCGATTACACGCTGACCAACACCCGAACTAACGCGAGTCAAACGGGAAGCGGCCCCAGCTTCAGCGTTGACGGTGTGACCATCACTGTATCCGGATCGCCGGCGGCGGGTGATAGTTTTGAAGTATCGCCTACGGGTAATGCAGCCAGCTTTTTCTCCGTCGCTCTTGATGATCCTCGTCAAATCGCAGCGGCCTCACCCCTGCGCAGCGAACAATCCCTGGCAAATGCTGGTACTGCCAGCCTCAGTGAACTGACCGTTAGCGATGTGGCAGGCCTGCCCTTGGCCGGCCCCGTAACCCTGACCTTTAATCCCGACGCCCTGGGTGTTGGAGTTCCCGGGTATGACGTCGCGGGCATCGGTGGTGGCCCCATAGCGTACGACCCCAGCACCGATGCGGCAGGGATCGAGGTGACTTTGGGTGGATTTAGCTTCCGTCTGGAAGGGTCGCCCCAGGCCGGTGACAGCTTCCGCATAGAGAATAACGTCGATGGCTCTGGTGACAATCGCAATGCCCTGGCCCTGGTAGACGTGCAGCGTGCGCCCGTGTTGTTTGGTGGCACCACAAGTTTTCAGGACGCCTACGCATCTCTGGTGGCGGATGTGGCTATTCGCGGTAGCCAGGCCAGGAGCACCGCCGACACGGAAGGTGCTCTGCTGGAGCAGTCGCGGGCCGCGCTCAATAGTGCCCAGGGTGTAAATCTAGACGAAGAGGCCGCCAATCTCTTGCGTTACCAGCAGGCCTACCAGGCGGCGGCGCAGGTGATTGCTGTGGCCGACGAAGTATTCCAAACCCTGCTGAACGCCACCGCGCGCTAGGGCTGAGCCATGGTTGATCGAATTTCCACGCTGCAGATTTATCAGAACGGGATTAGTAATATCCTCCAGCGTCAGGCGGATCTGGCGCGCACCCAGGAAGAGCTGGCTACCGGTCGACGCATTCTTTCGCCCTCGGACGACCCCGCTGGCGCGGTTCGCGTGCTGGATATCGAAGAAGATCTCCGCGAGCTGGAGCAATACCAACGCAACGCCTCCCTTGCCGAGGGTCAATTGGCTCTGGAAGACAGCACCCTGTCAGAGATAACGAGAGTGTTGCAGCGCGTCCGCGAACTGACCGTGCAGGCAAACAACGCCAGCCAGGGGCCGGAGCAGCGTGACGCCATAGCCGTGGAGATCGAGTCGCGCCTGGAAGAGCTGGTCTCCCTGGCCAACACCCGCGACGCCAACGATGAGTATATTTTTGCCGGCTTTCAGGCTGGTTCCCAGCCCTTCACCCAGTCTGGTGGCGCCGTAACCTACAACGGTGATGATGGGCAGCGCTTCCTCGATATTGCTGCCGGTTCCCAGGTGGCGGTACGAGACTCCGGCGCGAGGGTGTTTCTCTCCGTGCCCGCCGGAAATGGCAGTTTCGATTTTTCCGTTAGCGGTAACAGCGGCACCGCCATTGTCGACGAGGCCAGCGCTGACGGCAGCTTTTTGCGCGATGACTACAGCATTAACTTTATCCAGGCGGCGCCCACGGATCCCGTTACCTATGAAGTCCTCGATAGTGGAGCCAATATCGTAGCCAGCGGTGCCTATACGCCTGGTGAGGGCATTAGCTTCAACGGCGCGACAGTGGTGGTTGAAGGTGAGCCGGCGGACGGAGACAGTATCGCCATCAGTGGCAGCGTGAATCAGTCAGTGTTTGAAACGGTGTCCGATATTGCGGCCGCTTTGCGCAGCGCGGCGGGTACGGCTGTGAGCGATGCGGAAGTTAACAACGCCATGGCCAGCGGTCTCTACAATCTCGATCAGGCCATCGGCAATATTCTGAACGTCCAGGCGGACGTGGGTTCTCGTCTCAACCGCGTTGACTCACAGCAGGAAATCAACGCCGAGTTTGATTTGCAGCTCGAGACCACGCTCTCGGACGTTCAGGATCTGGACTACACCGAGGCCATCAGTCGTCTCAATCTACAGCTTGTGGCCCTCCAGGCGGCGCAACAGACCTTCGTAACCACTCAGCGACTCTCGCTCTTCGATTATCTGTAGCCGGTTGTAGTCGGCGCGAATTCTCCTCGCGACACCCGCCTCTGTTTCTTAGACATTTGATGGACAGCCCGCCCGTTCAGGGGAGGGGGAGGTAGAGCGTCCGTCTATCTTATTGAAAATAAAGAATAAAAATTCCGCCCCTGAGATCCGTTGGGATTCTCAAAAAAATCCAAAAAAAGTGTAAAAAGCCCTAAAGCCCCTCGCTAAACCGTCGCTAACTCTAGTGACGGCGGACGAGAGGGCTCGCAAATATCTCCTCCGTCACCGAAAACCTAAGTTAAGGACCAGAGCGCGAGGCGATAGCCAAGCGCAGACTGAAGCAGAAGGGGACGCAGCCATGCCTCAGATTATCAACACCAACATTCCATCGCTGACTTCTCAGCGGAACCTCAATACGTCGCAGAACGACGTCGCCACTGCCCTGCAGCGCCTGTCTTCGGGCTTGCGCATCAACAGTGCCCGTGACGACGCCGCTGGCCTGGCGATTTCTGAGCGTTTCACCACGCAGATTCGTGGTCTGAATCAGGCCGCGCGAAATGCCAACGATGGCATCTCGCTGGCCCAGACGGCGGAAGGTTCCTTGGCCGAGGTCACTAACAACCTGCAGCGTATTCGTGAGCTGGCGGTGCAGTCCGTTAACGCTACGAACTCCGACAGTGATCGCGCAGCGCTTCAGCAGGAAGTTGCTCAGCGTCTTGCGGAGATTGATCGTATCGCTCAGCAGACGTCATTCAACGGCCGCAACGTATTGGACGGTAGCTTCGGCAGCGCCCTGTTCCAAGTCGGCGCAAACGTTGGTGAGACAATCGGTCTTGATCTGGCGACTAGCGTGCGCACAGCAGATGTCGGTGCCATTGCTACGGCCACGTCAGTGGATCTGAGCACAGTTATTGCCGAAGCAGGCACCGCGGCATCAGCCACCTTTGATCTCAGCGGCCTGCTGGGTACAGATTTTAGCGCGGGAGCAAGCGCAGGTACCTTCACTAGTGGTGCGGCTGTGCCCGCTGGCTTTAGCTACACCGCCGTCAACAATCTGAGTTTTGAGGTTACCGTCGATGGTGGTTCGGCGCAGACTGTAACTCTCGATGAGACGACTGGTGTGGCCAACGATGGTGTCTTCGCCGACGCTGCGGCCATAGCCACAGAGATTACGTCCCAGTTGACCGGTGCGTCCGCTGCGGTGGTAGGTGGTGATCTGGTGATCACTAGCTCATCTACGGGAGCGAGCAGTACTGTTGCCCTGGGAACGGTCACGGCGGCCGGTTCGGCAGTAGATTTTCTGACTGGCGGTGCTGCAGCAGATGGTGCTGACGCGGCGGCTATTGACTTGGTGTTTGGCGATCCCGCAGATCCGGATGTCACGGTAACAGTCGATCAGGATCTTAGTGGTGGCACAACTGCTGCGCAAAGTGACGCCCTGCTTGCGCTGATCACAGGGGCTCTCAGCGGCGAATTCACTGCAACGGATGACGATGCAGGCAACATCACAGTTACCGACGCGGCCGACGGCAGCGGTGATTTTGTTGCAGGGGACTTCACGCTCACAAACGACGGATCAGCAGTAGCGGCTAGCTCTAGTACGACAGGTGTTGCCGGACCTTCTTCGGCGCTGTCACTCACGGTTTCTGATCTGACGGTTCAGTTTGGTGATGCCGCGGCCATCACGATCACCGCTGGTAGCTACACCACGGTTCAATCGTTCGTAGACGCGGTGAATTCATCCCTTGGTAGTAACGGTACAGCCAGCCTGGACGACAACAATGTCCTAAGCATCAACTCCGGTGAGGACATTACGATAGGTGGCACGGATGCGGCGACGGTTTTTTCCGCTACGAGCTTTGCTACCACGGGAAGCCTGGCCGGAACTGATATCTCCACGGTATCTGGCGCCAATGCTGCAATCCTCGCGGTGGATGCAACACTTACCACTGTCTCGGATCTGCGAAGCACCTTTGGTGCTATCCAAAACCGCTTCGAGTCCACTATTGCCAACCTGGCAACTACGACTGAAAACCTCTCGGCTTCTCGGTCGCGGATTCAGGATGCGGACTTCGCCGCAGAAACCGCAGCCCTAACCCGGGCGCAGATTCTGCAGCAGGCAGGTATTTCGGTACTGGCGCAGGCCAATGCACAGCCGCAGAACGTGCTGGCCCTGCTCCAGTAAGAGGGGAGTGAGAAGGTAGTGTCTCGGTAAGTGAGGCGGGCGAAAGCCCTCCTCACTTTTTCGCCTTCACGGTGTGAGACACGCAGTAACCCAGGAGGATGATGGAAATGGCGAATCCAATTAATGCATCGTCGCCCTTGCCTCCCCAGACCGGTGGGGCAACGCGGTCCCAGGGCCGTGAAGCGGCCTCAGGTACCGCTGCGCCCCGGCAAGAGCTTGCCGGTTCCGGCAGTACAGAGCCGGTCGAGGTGGTACGACAGGCGCCTCGCCAGTCCGCTCAGGACTTGTCGCAGGCAACCAGCGATATTTCCGATTACATCCAAAGCGTATCGAGATCCCTACAGATTTCGGTAGACGATGACCTTGGAACCACGGTCATTCGGGTTTTGGATGCAGAAACGGACGAGTTGGTGCGGCAAATACCCGCAGAAGAGGCTCTGGCGCTGGCGAGATTTATCTCTGAGCAACAGGCAACCCTCGATAGCAACGATACGGTTCCGGGTATCCTGATCGATCAGGAAGGCTGATGGGATAGCCCAGGCTGGTGCCTGTCGGAGAAAAGTCCGGCTGGCACTGCTTTTGCGTAGTAATCCCAGAGTAGTACTCTTTGTTCAGCGATCTGGAGCGACAGGACTAGACACTCATGGTAGCGGCGACCGGAATAGGTTCAGGACTCGATGTCGAAGGGCTGGTTACCCAACTCGTCAACGCCGAGCGTGCACCTGCGGAAAACCGCCTTCTGGAGCAGGAGGCTCGCCTTACCAGTGAACTGTCGGCCTTCGGTACGCTGCAGGGCGCCCTGAGTAATCTACAAACCACCATAAACACCCTCGCTGACCCACGTACTTTCAACCAGCGATCGGCGTCTAGCAGTAATACGGATGCGGTCACGGCGTCGGCGACCGCTACGGCGGCACCAGGCAGTTTCAACGTTAACGTCAATAGCCTAGCAACGGCCCAGTCGTTGGCTTCGGGCTCCTTTGCCAGTCTCACGGACGCAGTGGGTGAGGGCGAGTTGACGATCCGCTTCGGCACGGTGCAGGCCACACCCCCCGACAGCTCGCCGCAAACCTTCGACAGCTTTAGCGTTAACTCCGACCGCGCCACGGCCACGATTTCCATCGATAGCAGCAATAACACCTTGCAGGGTGTCCGCGATGCCATCAACGAGGCGGATATCGGTGTTTCAGCTGCCATCGTGGATGATGGTTCTGGGTTCCGCTTGTTGCTCAGCGCGACGGAAACCGGTGCAGCTAATGCCCTGGAAATTCAGGTGTCAGACACGGGGGATGGCAGTGACATCGACGCCAGTGGCTTGTCTCGTCTGGCATTCAATAGTGGCGCTAACAATCTGACTCAGACGGCGGCGGCTAGCGACGCCAGTTTCAGTATCAATGGCCTGGCGCTGACCAGTGCCAGCAACTCCGTTGAAAACGTTATTGACGGTGTGGATCTCAATTTGCGAGAGATCACGGAAAACCCCGTCACCGTATCGGTGAGCAACAACGAGGGGGCAGTGCGCTCTGCGATAGAAGGCTTCGTGGCTTCCTTTAACAACTTCGCCACCGTATCGAACAATCTCACGGCCTTTGATGCCGAGGCGGGAACGGCCGGAGCCCTTCAGGGGGATTTTTCGGCGCGCTCGATCATCACCCAGGTACGCAATGCCCTGGGTCGGTCTGCGGAGGGCTTCGATGGCCCCTTTAGCACCCTTGCGGAGCTGGGGATTACTACGCAGGCCGATGGAACCCTGGCGATCAATGAAAGCCGTCTCAACGATGCGCTGGAGAGCAACTTCGACAGCGTTGCAGGCGTGTTTGCTCGGGTTGGTGAGACCAGCGACAGCAACGTACGTTTTGTGAGTTCCACCGATGCTACCCAGGTGGGGTCCTTCGACGTAGAGATAACCCAGGTGGCAACCCGTGGTGCACTTGAGGGTGCGGCGATTGGGGCACCTACAGCACTTTCGCCGCTGGTGATCGATGACAGCAATGACAGTTTCCGCATTTCCGTAAACGGTGTTGCTTCCGAGGAGATTTTCCTAACCCAGGGGAGCTTTGAAAGCGGCGCGGATCTAGCCGCTGAGCTGCAGACCCGAATCAACGGGGATGCGGCCCTGTCCCAGGCGAATATCTCGGTAAACGTGGAGTTTACCGCCGACAATCGGTTACGAATTACTTCAGATCGCTTTGGTTCGAGCAGCGATGTCGCCATCGATGCCGTGGATGCGGCGACAACGGCGGGTCTTGGGCTAAGCGTGGCTTCCGGGGTCGCAGGCCAGGATGTCGCCGGCTTAATCGGTGGCGTAGCGGCTACGGGTAGTGGCCAAACTCTCCGTGGCGCTGTGGGTTCACCCGTTGCAGGCGTGGTGCTTGATATTACCGGTGGTGCCCTGGGCCCTCGTGGCAGCCTCAGCGTGTCGAGTGGTGTGGCTGTGGGGCTAAATGGAATCCTCGAAGGGTTTTTGGACGCCAACGGTTTGATCGACCTTCGCACGGACGGAATTCAGTCCAGCGTCGATCGTCTTGAGGAGGATCGAGAGAACCTCAACCGGCGCCTAGAGGCGCTGGAAGCGCGCTTCCGGGCTGAATTCAATGCCCTGGACACCTTGCTGGCGAGTTTGCAATCAACCAGCGATTTTCTCCAAACCCAATTGGCCGCCATCCCCATCCCCGGGGCTGATAACAACTAAGCGTCTATCTTGAAAAGGACTAGTACCATGAATGCATCTCAAGCCATCGACGCCTATCGCGACATTGGAACACACAGTGCGGTGATGGATGCCAGTCCCTATCAGCTCATCAGCATGCTTATGAACGGTGCGCTGGATCGCATTGCGTCGGCCAGAGGTGCTATGGAACGCGGCGATACGGCCCTCCAGGGCGCGATGATTGGCAAAGCCATCAGTATTGTTGATGGGATGCGCGCCAGTCTGGATGAGCAGCGCGGAGGAGCCGCCGGAGGCGAACTTGCGATCCGGCTAAGAGATCTCTACGACTATATGGAGCAGCGTCTGCTGGAAGCCGGTGCTCGCGCGGATCAGGAGGCCCTGGATGAAGTGGCGAGTCTGATGCGTGAAGTGAAAAGCGGTTGGGATGCCATTCCCGTTGAGCATCGGGGATGAGCGTGGTCGTTGAATTGTCACCCCGAGAGCAGCGGCCCCTGGGGCCGTATCAGCGCCTTGCGCAGGTTCTGAGCATGACCCGGGACATGCTCGATCTGGCCAACAACGGCGAGTGGGAGCGCGTGGCGGAACTCGAGCGTGACCGTCGCGGTGATCTGCAACGGTGTTTTACAGAGCCCGTTGGTCCCGAGCACGGCGAACTTGTGGCCGAGGCCTTGGCCGTCTTGCTCCACCTCAACGAAGAACTCATGGGCCTTCTGGGGGATGCGCGAGAGGCGATCCTCGAACAAGGTGCGCAACAGGCCCGACGGCGCACAGCCCTTGGCCAGTATCAATCGGTGCAACAAGCTCCCGCCTGATAGCGTCGAATTACCCCTTCGCCTGTGCTAGCGTTTGCTTCCCGCCGCAATCGGCCCGGGGGAACAGCCGCAGGAAAAAACGTACGGTGCGAACATGAGTGACAGTGGTGACGGTGACGGTGACGGTCTCGCCTATAGCGACAACATCGCCATATCCTGGAAAGCGTTCAGTCACGAGCTGGATCAAACCCATTTGGCTATGGTCAACGCCTCGAACGAGGAGTTCCTCCGCGCCGTGTCGGTGGTCGGCGATGCCGGTGGCCAGCCCGAGCTGCCCGAATCTGCGGGTGTGGTTGCCCAGGAAATCGCCCGTCTCGACCTCAAGCTCAATCTGGTATTGGATCTCGTCGCCACGCTGATCTACAACCAATTGGATATCCCCGATACGACCCCCGTGAAGGTGGCCGCCAGCGGCGTCTCCTGGCGTGGCGATGTCCCACCACCGGGAGGGCGGGTGTACCTGGAGCTTTACATCCAGCGCGGTCTACCCAAACCCCTGTGCTGCTATGGCGAAGTGGTCAGTAGCGACGAAGAGTACGCCGCGGGAAGCGCCCGGGTGCGTTTTATCGGTCTCACCGGTGCCGCGCGCTCCTGGTTGGAGAAACTGATTTTTCGCCATCATCGCAGAGAAATTGCCTTCCGCCGTTCCGCCGAGGACTGAAATCGCCGACGGCAGCGTCAAAAAGTTGACTTGACGCTCTAATCCTCTGAAACTCAAGCTTTTTCGAGCAGCGCGAACCGATTCGTTGGGTCCGCGCTTTGAAGGCAACCGAGCCCTCCCGGGCCGGTGACAAGAGGATCGCCATGCAAGCCCGCTCCCAGGACCTGCGTGAAGCCAGTCGCTTGCTGGCCAGACATCTGGTGGGCAGCAGTGGTCGCATGGAAGGCATCCGACAACTCATCGCGCAGGTAGCGCCGTCGGAGGCGTCCGTCCTGATCCTCGGGGAATCTGGTACCGGCAAGGAAGTAGTCGCCCGGGGCATTCACCAACTCTCAGGGCGAGCAGACGGTCCCTTTGTGCCGGTTAACTGCGGTGCCATTCCCGGCGAACTCCTCGAATCAGAACTCTTTGGTCATGAAAAAGGGGCTTTTACCGGCGCCATAAACACCCGCCAGGGGCGATTCGAACTCGCCGCCGGCGGCACCCTGTTTCTCGATGAAATCGGCGATATGCCGCTACAAATGCAGGTAAAGCTCCTTCGAGTGCTGCAGGAGCGGAGCTTCGAGCGGGTGGGTAGCAATCGCACCCAAACCTGCGACGTGAGGGTCATCGCCGCCACCCATCAGGATCTTGAGCAGCAGGTTGAGGCCGGTGACTTCCGTATGGATTTGTTTTATCGCCTGAACGTGTTTCCCATCGATGTGCCGCCTCTTCGGGACCGTGTTGAGGATATTCCGGCGCTGGTGCGGCGCTTTGTGGAGCTCATGATCCGAGAAAGCCGCGGCGGCGTGGCCATAGGGGATGACGCCATGGCTTGTCTCATGGCCTATCGTTGGCCGGGCAACGTGCGTGAGCTGTCGAACCTTATCGAGCGGTTGGCCATTCTCTTCCCTGAAACGCCCGTGGCGGCGACGGATTTGCCTGCCAAGTTTGTCCTCGACCCCGTCGATATTCCGCGCATGCCGGTGCTGGAAGATGATTTCGAAGAAGCGTCGAGAGAGGATGAACGGGCTTTACTTCACGCCGGTCCCGACGTTGATTCGGGTTCCGCCGAAGTGGCGCCGCCTGAACATCCGCAGGCTATACCGGAAGCCGCCAGACCGGTGACCGCGAACGCCGGGACTACCCTCCTGGGCGAGGGGATGGATCTCAAAGAGCACCTGGCGGACCTGGAGCGCTCGCTGATGGTCCAGGCTCTGGAGCAAAGCGACTGGGTGGTGGCGCGGGCCGCCAAGCTGCTTAATCTGCAACGTACAACCCTCGTGGAGAAGATGCGGAAGTACGACATCTACCGTCCCGATCAGGCGCCAGAATCCTGACGCTTAGCTGCTGGAACTCTTCTAACCTGCTGATATAGAAAGAAATAAATTAGAGGCACGGCTTTTGCATTAACCGTTTCCAAATGAGCCCTGGGCCGGGAAACGCCACCGCATGCCGACCATGAATATTGCTGACGAGCGCCTTGAGCAGCCAGCAATCCCTCAAGATCTCGCATCCTGCACACATCAGGCTGGACCACCGACCCTCCCTGCGCCGATTGCCGCGTTGGAAGCGGTCTACCGCGAGTTGGACACCAGTTATCGCGAGTTACAGGATCAGGTTCTGGGCCTCCGCACGGAACTGGCGGTCAGTCATCGCGCGCGTTTGAAGGAGCTCGAAGAGAAAGAGTGTCTCTTTGAGCGCCTGTCGTCGCTCTTGGCCGTACTCCCCGGCGGTGTTGTGCTTTTGGATCGCTCTGAGAACATTCGCGACGCCAATCCCGCGGCCGTTGAGCTTCTGGGTGAGCCCCTCATCGGCGAGAGCTGGAGCAGCGTGGTCAAGCGGAACCCCGAACTGTGTGGGGAACGAGGTCGAGGACGTCACTTTTCCGTTAATAGTCGCGCCCTGACCAGTCGCGGCGAAACCGTAGTGCTCATTACCGATACCACCGAGATGCACGAACTTCAGCAGCAGTTGGAGCGTCGTCATCGTTTGGCTGCCATGGGCGAGATGGCCGCGCGTCTGGCCCATCAGATCCGTACCCCTCTGGCCTCCACCACCTTGTACTTATCGCAACTCGCGAGACCGGATCTCCAGCGAGCCCAGCGGGAGAGCATCGCCGGTCGCCTCGGAGAGCGTCTCGGGCACATGGAAGGCCTTATCGAATCGATGCTCAGCTTCGTTCGGGGTAAGAATCCAGAGCAGGCGGTGATAACCCTGCGGGAGATACTGGATCGCCTTCAGGCGAATCTGCGTCCGGGCTTGCCCGAACATGTGTCCCTGGCGGTAACCCCCGTAGACGATACCTTGCGGCTTCGTGCCTGTGCCGACGATCTCGTCGGCGCCCTGGGGAATCTGGTCAGCAACGCCAGCGAGCTCAAGCAGTCGAGAATCCATATTGATATCTGGGCCGGTGCCCTGAGTGCTCAGTGGCTGCAAATCCGCGTCCGCGACAACGGGCCGGGCGTCGCCGAAGAACATCTGCCCCGCTTGTTTGACCCCTTCTTTACCACCCGTTCCAAAGGCACGGGTCTTGGCTTGGCCGTGGTGGCCATGACCGTAGAACACCTGGGCGGGCGTGTGCGGGTGAGCAATCACGCCGAGGGTGGTGCTGAATTCCTTATCGATTTACCGCTTCTGGACGCGACAGCGGGGGAAGCCTTCGAGAATGACAACAGGAGTACTTCATGAACACTGCAGCCCGTGTGCTGGTAGTAGAAGACGACGACACGCTGCGCGAGGCCCTTTGCGACACCATTGAGTTTGGGGGCTATCGAGCGCTCTCGGCGGTGGACGGTCGCGAGGCCCTCGATCGTATGGAGCGTGATCCTGTGGACATGATCATCAGCGATGTGCAAATGGATGGTATGGACGGGCATCATCTTCTCCGCGAAGTGCGCTCCCGTCGTCCGGAAATGCCCTTTGTGATGATTACCGCCCACGGCTCCGTGCGCGACGCGGTGAATGCCATGCGTGACGGTGCTACAGACTATCTCCTCAAGCCCTTTGAGGCCGAAGTGCTGCTGGACATGGTGGCTCGGATGGAGACTCCGCTAACGGAGCCCGTGTCCATGGTCGCCGAGGATCCCAAAACCCGGGAGATTTGCGAACTTGCCCAACGCGTGGCGAGCGCCGATGCCACCGTGCTCATCAGCGGGGAATCGGGTTGCGGGAAGGAAGTTCTGGCGCGGATGATTCACGAACAATCAACCCGTAAAGACAAGCCCTTTCTCGCCGTGAACTGTGCGGCGATTCCGGAAAACATGTTGGAATCCATGTTGTTCGGTTACGAAAAAGGCGCCTACACGGGAGCCCACCAGTCTCGCGCGGGGAAATTCGAGCAGGCCAATGGCGGCACGCTGCTGTTGGATGAAGTGTCCGAGATGGAGCTTTCTCTCCAGGCCAAGCTTCTACGGGTGCTTCAGGAGCGAGAGGTGGAGCGCCTCGGCGGCAGTAAGCTTATTCCCCTGGATGTGCGGGTATTGGCGACTACCAACCGAACACTGGAAGTTGAAGTGCGCGAAGGTCGTTTTCGTGAGGACCTCTACTATCGGCTCAACGTTTTTCCCATGCATCTTCCGCCCCTGCGGGAACGCCGCGGAGACATTCTCCCGTTAGCAACGCGTTTCCTGGCGCACTATGCCCCGCGTCGCGGCATGAGCTTTAGCGCGGCGGCGGAGGCTCGTTTGCGCGCCCATGATTGGCGAGGCAATGCCCGAGAGCTGGAAAACTGCGTTCAGCGGGCCGCCATTCTCTGTCAGGGCACGGTGGTGGATGCCCATGATTTAACCCTGTTGGGTGATCGACCGGCAGAGCCGGAAGGGAGCGGTGAAGCCACGGCGGCACCGGCTCTGGAAGGCGATCTAAAGCAACGGGAGCAAGAATTGATTTTGCAGGCCCTGGCGTCGAGCAAGGGTAGCCGCAAGGCGGCGGCGGAATACCTGGGTATCAGCGCCCGAACGCTGCGTTACAAACTGGCCAGGCTCCGGGAGCAGGGCGTGGACTTACCTAACGGGGCGTAGAACGGGGCGTAGACACCCGGCGGAACGGATTGGGTTGTGGGTTTTGTGAGTGAAGGGAAGGCGTGGCAGGCAGAGACCTCGGAGCGCCCTTGGGACCGGGAGAGACAGTAAATGAGTGACGTAGCGATTAACCAGGTGATTGCGCAAATGCGTGTCATGGCCTCTGCCGCGCGCAATGAAGGTGCGGAGAACACCACGGCGGGCGCGGGCAACGTAGATTTCACGGCTTTGATGCAGGATTCTATCGACTCCGTTAACGCGTCAATGATGGAAGCCAAAGCCAAGGCCACGGCGTTTGAGTCCGGTGATCCCCAGGTGTCCCTGACGGAGGTGATGGTGGCGACGCAGCGCGCGGGACTAGAGTTTCAAGCGATGACGGAAGTACGCAATAAGCTTCTCACCGCGTATCAAGAAATCATGAGTATGCAGGTCTAACGGGGTAAACGAAGCTTGCAGATTCGAGTAACAACTCGTGGCTGAAGTGGCGGAAAATTCACTCGTCGCTCGCTTTAACGGCTACTCGCGGCAACCGGCGACGCGTCAGCTCGCCCTGCTGATAGGCCTGGCGGCGTCCATTGCCATGGGCATTGGTCTCGTCCAGTGGGCGATGGAGCCCAACTACAAGCCGCTCTACGGTGCCATGGCCCCAGAAGACACCAGTCAAGTCATCGCCGCCCTTGAGGCCTCAGGCATCGACTACACCCTGGATCGGCGCAGCGGCATGGTGGCGGTTCCAGCGGGTGCGGTGCAGCGTGCCCGACTGGCTCTGGCGAGCGAGGGCTATCCCCGGACCGACGGCGTGGGCTTTGAAAGCCTCTACCAGGAGCAGGAGATCGGTCTGTCCTCGTTCATGGAGCAGGCTCGATTTAACCGTGCTCTAGAAGCAGAGTTATCGCGAACCATAGCGGCCATGCAAAGCGTTCGCGCCGCCCGGGTCCACCTTGCCATGACCAAACAATCGGCGTTTCTTCGCCAGCGGGAGGAGCCCGCAGCATCGGTGATGCTGAACTTGTATCCCGGGCGCATCCTCACGGAGCGTCAGTTGGCGGGTATCGTCCACCTGGTCGCCTCCAGTGTGCCCAACCTGGATGCGGAGCAGGTCTCCGTAGTTGATCAACAAGGCAAACTCCTTTCCCGGCAGGGCAACGACACGGAGATGGGCTATACCCAGGAACAGTTCCGTTACACCCGCCAGTTGGAGCAGGACTACAATCGCCGGATCATCGATATTCTCGAGCCTGTGCTCGGCCCTGGCGCGGTCCGCGCTCAGGTCGCTGCCGAGGTGGACTTCACGCGCGTAGAGCGAACGGAAGAGGCTTATTCACCGGACACGCGGATTCGCAGCGAACAGACCTCAGAAGAGACCAGTACCCAACGCCTCAATGGCGGCGTGCCCGGCACCCTCGCGAATCAACCGCCCATCGATACCGTTGTTGACGGGACTCAACCGGGTGCGGAGCCACCTGATGGTGAACCGGGTGACACGGCGGTCGCGGCGAGTACCCCCCTGCGTACCAGCCGTCGTTCCACCATCAACTATGAGATGGATAAAACCATCAGTCACGTACGCGAAACCCCGGGGGCTCTGCAGCGCCTGTCTATCGCCGTGGTTCTGGACTACATCGAGTCCACCGCCGAGGACGGCAGCGTCAGTCGCGAGCCTTTGCCCGAGGAACGGGTTGGCGAAATCACTGCTCTGGTGCGGGAAACCGTAGGTTTTGATGAAACTCGTGGCGATACAGTGAGCGTCATCAGCGCATCCTTCGTCGCCCCACCACCTATTCCCGAGGTGGTTACCGAGACATCTATTTTGGAGCAGGACTGGATCTGGCAACTCGGCAAAGGACTTTTGGCCCTGACCGTCTTGCTGTCGCTGATCTTTGCCGTGCTCCGGCCGCTGATCAAGTTCTCCACGGTGCCGGTGATGGCGGCCCCGCAGAACCTTCAGGCACCGGCCGGGCAAGCCGTTGCAGCCCTTGGCGAAGGTGGTATGGCTGAAGACCAGGTTACCCTTGGAGCGCCGGGGGTGGCCGGAGGGCAGGCCGGCCTTCCCCCCGGCGCTGGCGCTACGGCGGGATACCAGCAACAATTGCAGATGGCGCGCAGCGTCGCTGCAGGCGAACCAGAGCGCGCCGCTTACGTGGTCAAGAACTGGGTAGCGGACGATGGCTGAGGCAGGAAGTGCCAAACTCAGCGGCGCACAACGCGCCGCTATTTTTCTTTTGGGGGTGGGTGAAGAATCCGCCGCTAGCATCATGCGACACATGGAGCCTCGCGAAGTACAGCGCGTGGGCGAGGCCATGGCCTCCCTTAAGGGAGTGTCTAATGATGAACTCGCCGAGGTAGTACAGGATTTTCATCAGTCGGCGAGCGCCGTAAATCCCCTGGGAATCGGTGCATCGGATTTTGCCCAACGGGTTATGGTGCAGGCTCTGGGTGAAGACAAGGCTCGGGGCGTGTTGTCCAAAGTCATGCCCGGCAAAGCCAAAACTCGCGGTATCGAAGCGCTGAAATGGATGGATTCGCGGGCGGTGGCCACGCTCATAGAAGCCGAGCACCCGCAGATCATTGCCATCGTGATGGCTTCCCTGGATGAGGATCATGCGGCGGCGGTGCTTCAGGAACTGCCACCCACGTTGCGCTCCGACGTGGTTATGCGGGTTGCGCGTCTGGAGATGATTGATCCCGCCGCTCTTGAAGAGCTGGACAAGGTTCTGGAAAAACAGCTCGGTCGTGTGTCCAAGAGTCCCCCGCGCGCCGTGAACGGCATGTCCAGCGCCGCTGCGATCATGAACAACGTCGATGCGGAGCTTGAGGCCAACGTCATGGATACCCTGCGGGAATCCGATGCGGAACTCACGGATCGCATCGCCGAACTCATGTTTGTCTTCGACGACCTGCTGTCCCTGGACGACCGCGGTATGCAGCGCCTTATTCGAGAGATCTCCGTGGACACCCTGGTGATCGCCTTAAAGGGCGTAGATGGAGAGTTGCAGGAGAAATTCTTTGGCAACATGTCGTCGCGGGCGGCCGATATGCTCCGCGAGGACCTCGAGGCAAAAGGCCCAGTGAAACTCGCCGAGGTAGAATCGGCCCAGAAGGAGATTCTCGGTACGGCCAAGCAACTCGCCGATGAAGGTGAGCTGATGATTGGGAAAGGCGGGGATGACTTTGTTTGAGGGTGCGGCAACAGCTAAAGCAGCAGCGCCCGAGCTTTTCGCAAGCGTAGGCAATTCACCGTGAGCGATGAGGCCTTGTCTCAGAGCGGCTGGCAGCCGCCACCCCTCTCGGTGGTACCCGAGTC
>DIYG01000087.1 GCA_002428935.1 Halieaceae bacterium UBA6060 | reverse complement strand
CGCGGGTCTCGCCGGCGCCTGGACCCTGGGCGTGGTGCTGCGCCGGCACTGGGTGCCGGAATACCTGCTCAACGTGCTGACCCTGGCCTGGGTGGTGATGATCTTCGCCGGCAGCGATGCCCTGGTCCATGAATCGGGCTTGCTTGCGGTGACCATCATGGGCATTTGGCTGGGCAATATGCGCGACGTGGCGGTCAATGAAATCCTCAGCTTTAAGGAAAGCCTCTCGATCCTGATCATTTCTATGCTGTTTGTGGTGCTGGGCGCTCGAGTTCATCCCCAGGAGATTCTCGATCTTGGCCTCCAGGGTATCGCCGTGCTCCTCATCGTCCTGGCGGCACGCCCTCTTGTCGTATGGCTGTCCACCTTGAAAAGCGGCTATAGCTGGAAGCAGAAAGCCCTGATCGCCTGGGTAGCACCCCGGGGCATCGTCGCGGCGGCCGTATCTTCGTTGTTTGCCCTGCGCCTGGAAGAGGCGGGGCACGACGGGGCTTCGGTATTGGTCGCTCTGACCTTCCTGGTCATTATCGCCACCGTATTGATGCAAAGCTTTACGGCCCGCCCCCTGACACGCGCCTTAGGTTTGGCCGAGGCCGAACCCAACGGCGTGTTATTCGTGGGCGCCAATAGCGTTGCCCGCGCCATCGCTATGGCTCTGCGCAACCACGGCTTCCGGGTAAAACTTGCCGATACCTCCTATGAAGAAATTCGCGTGGCGCGCATGGCCGGCCTGGAGGTGTACTACGGCGATCCCATCTCCTCTCACGCGGATCAGTATCTGGAACTGGCCGGTATCGGTCGCTTGTTTGCCACGAGCCGGCGCACGCGCTGGAACACGCTGGCATGCATGAAGTTTCGTAGCGAGTTCGGCACCCAACGGGTATTTAGTCTGCGCAACAGTGAAGATCGCGGTGAATCGGAACGGGCCCGATTGGCGGACAATTACGCGCCCCCCTGGCTGTTTGGTGAGACCGTCACCTACCAGAAGCTGGCCAGCCTCCTGGCGCAGGGCGCCGAAATCAAAACCATCCGCCTATCCGATGACTTCAGCTATGAAGACTATCGCCGGGAAAATCGTATCAACCTGATTCCCCTGTTTATGCTCACGGAGAAGAACAAGTTGCGGATGCTGTCGAGCGTTGAAGAACTCAATGAACAATCGGGCCCGCGAAGACTCATCGCCATGACCTGGGCCCGGGAAGCCGCCCAGGGAGAAGGCGAATCGGTCGCGACTAATCCATGACAGCTTTGTGAAACTTACCACTGACGAGGCAACGGGGATTGTTTGCATCGCCCTATTGCAGTAGCGTTAGACCGACCTCTACGAGTAGGAGCGCATGCAAGCGATCCTCAAGCTGGATCTCGCGGGGCAACCGCGAGGTTGGTTGACACTGCACGAAGCAGTTTCAGCCTACGCCCGTGGCGATGTCGTTTACGGCATCGGCGATACCCTTCCCCCGGTGTTTGGCGGTATCCAACGCCTGTCAGGCCTGCGCTCACGGATTGATCTGCAGCCCATCATCGCCCTGCAAGGGCGCATCATGCAGGGTTTTACTCCGCCCCTGTGCAACCGCACCCTGTTTCGTCGGGATGACCACCGCTGTTTGTATTGCGGCACCCAGCACTCTCGCTCCGAACTCACTCGTGATCATGTGTTACCGGTATCCAGGGGTGGTACGGATCGCTGGGAAAATGTGGTCGCCGCCTGCAAACGCTGCAACTGGCAGAAAGACAACCAAACACCGGAAGAGGCGCGAATGCCGCTCCTCGCCGTGCCCTTCCGGCCCAACCCCTACGAATGGCACTTCCTCGCGAAAGATCGAGTGCTGGCGGATCAAATGGAGTATTTGTCCCAGCAGTTTCGCGCCGAGCGCGATTGGGCCAATTAGAACTCCATGGCAGGTAACGCTGGGCTCGCTCTTTAGGGGCTCACTTTAGAGGTTTGCTTTAGAGGCTCGCTTTAGGGCCTGGCCGGAGACGCACCCCAGGCCCCAAGAGTTAACCTCGAAAGTAACGCTGCCGTACAAACGGCATTTTGCATACACGCACGCCTTGCGCCTTGCCGCGCACATCCACCGCCAGGGCCGTATCGGGTGCCGCCACGGCGGCGTCGACAAACGCCATGGCTATGGGAGCATCCACCGTCGCGGCAAAGCCGCCGGAGGTTACACGCCCTACTTCTTTACCGTCGCTATCCAGTACCTTCTGATTCTCGCGCACCGGTCGTTTACCCTCGACCCGCAGACCCACACGGCGGCGCGCCACCCCGCCGGCGAGTTGCTCGGCGATAAGCTTGGCTCCGGGATAGCCACCTGCCCGTTCCCCACCGGGGCGACGGGATTTGCTGATGGACCAGGTCAGCCCGGCTTCCACGGGGGTGGTTTGCGTATCCAATTCATGACCGTAAAGACACAAACCCGCCTCAAGGCGCAGGGAATCTCGCGCCCCGAGACCGATGGGTGCGACGCCGTCGGTCACCAGCAGCCGTCGCGCCAGCGCCTCGGCAAGCTGCGGACCACAGGAGATCTCAAAGCCATCCTCCCCGGTGTAGCCTGAGCAGGTCACAAAGACATCTTCACCCTCAAAGCTAAAGGTGGCTCCCTGCAAAAAGTGCAGCTCCGCCACCCCGGGAATGACTAGTTCCAGAATCTTTCTCGCCGCTGGTCCCTGTAGTGCCAGCAAACCCTGTGATTCTAGCTCCCGCAAGCTTTGCCCCGGCTGCAGGTGGCTTTCAATCCAGGCCCGATCTTCCGTTTTGCAGGCAGCGTTAACCACCAGAAAGAGACAATCAGGACCCCAGCGGGTGATGATGAGATCGTCGCGGACACCGCCCTGATCATTGGTTAGCAGGGCGTAGGTCTGACGGTGAGTATCCAGACCCATGAGATCCACGGGAACCAGCGACTCCAACGTCTCGGTAACTTGCGGCCCCTCCAGCACAAACTGGCCCATGTGGGAGACGTCAAACAGACCGGCCTGCTCGCGGGTATGGCGATGCTCGGCAATGATTCCGTTGCTGTACTGCACCGGCATGTCGTAGCCGGCAAAAGGCACCATGCGGGCCCCGGATTCCCGGTGCAAAGCATCCAGAGGGGTATGTTTCAGCGTCATCGATCTTACCGGCGTTCTGTGAGGTCGCGAACTGTAGCACGGCCCCCTCACGGCTCGCTGGTGGTACGCGCACAGACACGCGATAATGCCGCGCCGCAACTACCGACCACTCCATGAACGTACCCTTGACGCCTTTCGCTACCGTTTCTCTCGTCGGCATGCCCGGCGTGGGTAAAAGCACCGTCGGGGTAATCTTGGCCAAGCTGTTGGGGATGGAATTCACCGACACGGACATCTCTATCCAGGCCCGGGAGCGGCGCAGCCTCCAGGACATTCTGGTCCATGACGGTCATTTGCAGCTTCGGGCCATTGAGGAATCCGTGCTCCTGGAGGTGCCCATTGATGGTCGGGTGCTGGCCACCGGGGGCAGCGTGATCTACAGCGAAGCGACCATGGCGCGACTCGGCGGCGCTGGACCAATCGTGTACTTACGTGCGGATGTGGACACCCTCAAGGAGCGCATAGCGGCAAACCCAGAACGCGGTATCGCCAGCGACGCCAAGCAATCCTTTGAAGATATCTACGCTGAACGCACTCCGCGCTACGAGCGCTATGCCTCCCACACCATTGACGCCACCGTAGGCAGCGCCGATGCCGTCGCGGCCCTCGTAGTGCAGGCGCTCCACGCCTAAGTCTCCACGCTTAACTATGGCCGCACGTTAGGTCCATGGCCCTCCCGACCCCGGGCTGACGCGTTCGGCCTAGGGGACTGAACGCGTCTACTTTCTGTCCACGGGGACTCGAGCACGCAAAACTCGCCAATCCAACGCTTATTCCCTGCACCTTCGAGCTGGCACAGGCTTTGCTCCCTAAGCTTCTGCACCGATTCGGTCTGTGCACCTAGGGACACCCGGTAGCGGAGCTACGAGGCTGGCGCAGGGAATGCGCACCGCGATTTCACGGATGAAAGCCGGGTTTGCCCGTCGATATTTCTAGTGATCGGCTAATTTTTGATCGATTTTTTTATCGAAAACAGACTCAGGATGACATTGACCTGGACTGAGACCTGCCGGATATTGGCGGCGTGGATGACCCGGAATCATCAGGAGGTGATTGATGGGAGATCACAAGCAGGAGTCCGCCCCGGACAGCGTCGATGATCTGTTCGAGCCTGTGATCGGAGAGTTCTCGGAAGAGGCCTATGAAGGCCTGAGTACGGTATCAACCGAGAAGCAGCAGCTGGCAGCAAAACGCCGGCGAGCCGAACAGCGTCTTGAGGAGTTGCGACTCCGCGAAGAGCTGGGCGACTACGACCTGGAGTTCAACGACGACTGAGCCTGCGCCGCGCGCAGCCCTGGTGAACGTTGACCCCCACTGCGGCCACCGCGCGCGGTTTAGAGTCGGCTTCGCCTCGATTTTTACTCTAGAGCCAACCCAGATCTAATGGCCGTGTAGCATGACGTGGCCTGCTTGGTCCTGGCCTATCGGTGTGTCGGATCTACCTGTATTTCCCGCGCGAACATTGGCCCGATTCCGGCCTATGGAGCTGCGCTAACGAGCGGATCTCGGGATGCATTGGTCTCCTGCTGCCAGTCAAACACGTTCAATTCGATGAATATGAACGCAAACAACCACAGGCATGCATCCCAGAAGTCGAGGAAACGCCCCTCAAACCCCCAGTACACCGCGGCGATGAACAACGTGGAGTACAACAGGTATTTCAGATACCGGGTGCCGCCCACGATGGTATCGGTGAGTTGCCCGCGGAGCTGCAACCGCACCTCCACCTCAAGCAAGATCACCACCAGGATCCAGGCAGCGGCGTTGATCACATCGGCCCAGGCCAGGTAGCGCGTGGCGCGCAGGGTGTCGCCATCGGCGACGATCTGGAAATCGCTGATGCGATAAGCGCCTTCAGCCACCGCCGCGCAGTTCTGCGCCCCTAGAGCCGCGTACTCATCGAGACGCACCAGCAAGGACCAGTCTTCCCCCACCGCCGCACAGCCAAGAAAGCCGTCCATGTACTGGGTGTCATACAGGGTGGTGAGCTCAGCGCAGTAACCCAGAAAAGCCCACACGATGGCGAGCCCGCAGAGCAAGCGAACACCATGGATTGTGCCCTTGGTCCATCCCGTTAGATTTTCGTCTTCCAGGATCGAGGTTTCGAGCTCAAAGAGAAGCAACAGGACCACCCAGGCCGCCGTATCGATGGTCGCTGCAAACACCTGTACGTACTCGGCGATAGACACGGAACCACTGAAGGTATGCTCCAGAGACCCCAGCTCTTCCTGGAGAAAAAAGTAAACGTTAAACAGAAGCGCGAGATAGGTGAGGTACTTAACGAGAGTAAACAGACGACGTCCATGTCCGTGCCCCAGGAGCCCCGCGTTCATGCGTCAGACCTGTAGCAGTAGATGCTCGCGCTCCCAGGAACTGATCACGCGGTTGAACTCTTCAAACTCGTCGAGCTTTACGGCGGCGTATGCGCGCAGAAACAAATCGCCAAAGAGTTCCGACAACGCATCGGTGCTACCCAAGAGTCTCAGACCTTCTTCCAGGGAGCGGGCGACTTCAACCTCGTCTTCATTCGCAGTACCCAGATGGGGCTCGGACGGTGATCGCTTCTCCTGCATACCCAGTAAACCGCTGGCCAGGGAGGCCGCGATGGCCAGATAGGGATTCGCATCGGCACCGGGGAAGCGATTTTCCACGCGTGTAGCAACCGCCTCGCTATTGGGGACTCGAAACGCCACGGTGCGATTATCCAAACCCCAGTTGAGATTGATGGGCGCGGAGATATCCGGCGCCAGACGGCGGTAGGAGTTCACGTTGGGTGCATACAGGCTGATCAGCTCTGGCGTGTACCGTTGGAGTCCAGCGATGTAGCTCATAAACACATCGGTGAACTCACCGTCGGCGGTGGCAAAGATGTTGCGCCCGTCGGTGTCCAAAACGCTCTGGTGGATATGCATGGCGCTACCCGGCTCGTCCTGCATGGGTTTGGCCATGAAGGTGGCGTACATATCGTATTTCAGCGCTGTTTCCCGGACCGTGCGCTTAAACGCAAACACCTGGTCCGCCAGAGATAAGGGATCCCCATGACGGAAGTTGATCTCCATCTGCGCGGCGCCGTTCTCGTGGATAAGCGTATCCACGTCCAGCTCCTGAGCGTCGGCGTAGTCGTACATGTCTTCCACGAAGTCCTCAAACTCCGCGACCGCATCAATGCTGTAGGACAAACGAGCCGTTTCTCGACGGCCGCTGCGTCCGATGGGGGGTTCGAGCTCGTTGTCCGCATCTTCGTTGCGGGCTACCAAATAGAACTCCACTTCCGGTGCCACCACGGGCTGCAGGCCAGCAGCGCTGTAGGCATCGAGTACGCGACGCAACACAGTGCGCGAAGCCAATGGGTGCAGCTCTCCCTTCTGGTTGTAGCAATCGTGGACGATCTGCGCCGTGGGTTCCCGGGCCCAGGGTACGACGCGCACCGTGGATTCATCCGGGCGTAAAAACATGTCCGTATCGGTGGGTTCAACAAAATCCCAGTGCTGGTCGCTGTACTCCCCGGTGACGGTCTGCACCAGAATGCTCTCGGGAAGCCGAGGCTCACCGTGGGAGATGAACTGGTGGGCGGGGATAAACTTCCCCCGGGCGTTGCCCGTTAGGTCGGGAACCAGACACTCGACTTCAGAGATCTGGTGTTGCTTCAACCAGTCCGCGATGGAATTGTTGGTTGGGCGCATACGGAAGTACCGTGACCGATAATCCTCCAGTATCGCAGCAGGTCCATTCTGGTCACAACAACCCGTTAAGGGGAGGGCCTGCAAGCCCAGGGACAGGAAGAACAGCCCAGGCAGGCCACCGCAAGCGGTCGCCGCCCGCGACGGCCTGCGCTAGTATCTCCGTTACCCTTCAGTGGCCTTTACTCTGCCATGTCCACAGCTTCCGTAGATTCCTGGTACGCCGCTACCGCTCCCGCGCAAACGGAACATCCTGCGCTGGCGGGATCCGCGAGGACCGATGTGTGCATTGTTGGCGGCGGCTATACGGGACTCTCGGCGGCGATTCATTTACGAAAGCGCGGATTTGAAGTCACGGTCCTGGAGGGGGAGCGCCTAGGCTGGGGCGCCTCGGGGAGAAATGGCGGCCATGTGGGCACGGGGCAAAGGGCCGATCAGGAGACCCTGGAAGCTCTGGTCGGCCTGGAGCAGGCCAAAGCCCTTTGGAGCCTGGGCCTGGAAGCGGTGGACCTGGTGTGCGAGTTGATCGATGAGTTCGCCATCGCCTGCGATCTCAAAATCGGCAATCTCGATGTTGCGGCCACGCCCAAAGCCGCTCGCGAATTGCGCGAAGAAGTTGACCACCTGGCCGAGAACTACGATTTCAACGCCCTGCGCTATGTAGAGAAAACCGATCTTGGGGAGCTGACATCGGCCCAGGGCATGCACGGAGGCCTGGTCAACTCTGCCGCTCGTCATCTCCACCCCCTACAGTACTGTCTCGGTCTGGCCCGGGCGGCAGAAAAGCTGGGCGTGACGATTTTCGAAAACAGTCGGGTCAATCACTACGAAGAGAAAGACGGCGTTCGCGTTCACTGCGAGGGCGGTCATGTGGACTGCGACCATCTGCTTCTGGCCTGTAACGGCTACCTGGGTAAGCTCGAACCGCGGGTCGCAGGCCAGATCATGCCCATCAACAACTACATGCTCGCCACGGAGCCCCTCGATGAGGCTACCGCCCGGCGATTGATTCGCGACGACACATCCATGTCAGACACGCGCTTTGTCATCAACTACTGGAGGTTATCCGAAGACCGGCGACTTTTATTCGGCGGAGGTGAGTCTTACCGCGCTCGCTTCCCCAGCGACATCAAAGCTTTCGTCCGACCGTACATGCTGAAGATTTATCCCGAGCTCAAAGACACGCGCATCGATTACGGCTGGGGAGGAACCCTCGCTATCACCATGAACCGGATGCCGGCCCTGGGCAGGGCGTCACCGAGGATTTTCTACGCCCACGGCTATTCCGGCCACGGTGTACCGATCGCGACTCTGAGCGGGAAACTCCTCGCCGAAGCCATCGCTGGCACCGCCGAACGCTTTGACGTTATGGCCCGCGTGCCCTCGCCCAGGTTTCCCGGCGGCACGCTGCTGCGCTGGCCGGGGCTGGTGGCGGGGATGCTCTATTACGCCCTACGAGATCGGCTCGGCTGATGGGCGAACTCATTCCATTGCATGGCGACGCGCAGGAGAGCTGGCAGGAACAGCTCAAGGGGGCCATCCGCACGCCGGAAGCACTGGCGTCGGCCCTGCACCTATCGCCCGAGGACTTACCCTACTCCAGTGCCGCAGATCGCGAGTTCCCGCTCCTTGTGCCCCGCGCTTTTGCAGCCCGGATAACCCCCGGTGACCCCCAGGACCCACTGCTCCACCAGGTATTGGCAACACCGGCGGAAGACCACGTTGATCCGGCCTTCAGTAAAGATCCCGTGGGTGAAGTTGCGCAGTACGCAGGGGCTCCCGGGGTTCTACAAAAGTACCGCGGTCGTGCCCTCTTAGTCGTAACCGGACAGTGCGCCGTGAACTGTCGCTACTGCTTCCGCCGCCACTATCCCTACGCCGAGAATGCGGTGTCTTCGACCCAGCGCCTGGCCGACATAGACGCACTCCTGGCCGACCCTAAACTGGGCGAACTGATTCTTTCTGGTGGTGACCCTTTGCTTCTGTCCGACAAGCAGCTCCGTGCCATCAGCGAGCGCATTCAACACCTCCGCCCCGATGTAACTCTCCGTATCCATACTCGGCTGCCCATCGTAATCCCCGACCGCGTTACTCGTGGGCTAGAGGACGCATTGCGCGTCTGTGCGCCGCAGGTGGTCGTTGTGGTCCACAGCAATCACCCGCAAGAAATCGATGGCGCGACCGCCGACGCTATCGGGCGTATGAGAGACGCCGGAGCCACCGTACTCAACCAATCCGTGCTCCTGACCGGCGTCAACGACGATCCCACGACCCTGGCCCTGCTGAGTGATCGATTATTCGCTGCCGGTGCCCTGCCCTATTACCTGCACCAGTTGGATCGGGTCGCGGGCGCCGCGCATTTTGAGGTACCCGTGGAGAGAAGCCGACGTATCCTTGGACGTCTGGCCGCCATGCGCCCGGGCTATCTCGTTCCGCGGCTGGTTCGTGAGGAAACCGGTGCCGCAAGCAAGCTCGAGATCGCGCCGGACTACTCGGTATCGCCGGGAAGCTGACCCTCGGGCCGTACTTTTCCCAAAGAATGCTCGCCATGATGCGGTAAACTCACTGGTTCTACGCTTGGGGGGGGAAGGAATACCATGGGCAATTCAATGCAAAGCAACGCCTGGTGGTTCGCGCCGGTGATCCGGCAGATGCTGGCCATCGCCACGCTTGCTAGCCTGGCGGGATATGCGCAAACCGGCAGCGCGCAACAGGCCAGCGGCATGCTCGCCAACACGGTCTACGGTAAGAAACACATGTTCGCCATTGGCGGCGCCGAGCAAAAGGCCGAAGCCACGATTCGAGCTAGTGTGGACGGCGGTGGCACTGCGGGCATTTCTCTGGACGACCTGGCCGTTGACGATGTCGACAGCACGTTCTTTTTTCAGTACCGATACCAATTCAAACCCAAGTGGGCGGTCACCGCGGGAACCTACAGCTTCTCAGCCAGCGGCGGCCGTACCGTAGAGCGACAATTTGAATATGACGGTGTGGAATTCGAAACGGGCACCGACATCCGCGCCACCATCGATGTCGATGCCTATGTGCTTGACGTGGTGTACAAAACCTACGCTACCGAACGTTTCTCTTTGTGGCTGGGCGGCGGTATCCACGCTCTCGATCTGGGTGCAAATATCCGCGGCGAAGTGCGTCTTAACGAAAATGAAGCCGGCTTTCAGGCCGCAAATGAATCTCTCCTCGCTCCCGTACCCAACCTCCGCGGCGTGGCGAGCTGGGCCATTACCGATAAGCTCGGTTTGCGGTTGACCGCAGGATGGCTATCGGCCAACGTGGATGATTACAGCGGCGATTTCACCTATGCCCATCTGCGAGCGTTTTACGCTATCGGCGAGAATATCGGCATCTCTCTCGGCTACCAACGCACGGATATTGATATCACCCAGGATCGCGAGCGAGGTGAGTTAGCGTTCGATGTGACCCTGGATGGCCCCACCCTTACCCTGAACTTTGGCTTTTGATATTTATCTGTGAGTAATTCGAGCCTCACGCCCGACGAGGCGATCAACAAAGCGGGCAAGCTGGCTTCCCGAGGTGACGCCTCCCAGGCCATTGGCCTGTTGAATGCGGTGCTCACGCAGAACCCGGCTAATAAAAAGGCCAAAAAGGCTCTGAGGGCATTGCAGAGCACCAGCGACGCTCCCCTCTCGGAGAGCGATTTTCGGCGAGTGCACCAACTCATGGAGCGGGGTCACTTTGATGCGGCACGGGCGGAGGCACAACGTTTGTGCCGACGGTATCCGAGCCAACCCGCCCTGCACAATCTCCTCGCCGTCATCCTGGTTCGCCTGGATGAGCGCGATGTAGCTGTGAAAGAACTCCAAACAGCGTTAGCTATCGAGCCCCATTACTCCGAAGCTCTGGGCAATCTGGCATCGGTGCTCGCGGACCTGGAACGCTACGAGGAGGCGCTAAACGCCTATCAGGAGTTGGCCCGACGCAATCATCTGGACGCCGATGGCTACCTGGGTTTGGGTCGCGCCCTGCGCGGCGCCAAACGCACCGAGGAGGCCGTGGAAGCCTATCGAAGAAGCATCAAGCTGCGGCCCATTAATGTGGACGCCTATAACAACTTGGGTAACGTCTTAAACGACCTGGGGCGTCACGACGAAGCCGTCGAGGCCTACGAGAGCGCCCTGGGTATAGACCGACAGCACCCAAAGGCTTTGCTCAACTACGCTCAGAGTCTCTTAGGCCTTCGCCGTTCGAACGCGGCCTTGGGCATTTTCGCCGACTTTCTGAAGCTCAATCCGCGCAATACGGTAGCTCTCAAGGGCATGGCAAGCGCGCTGATGAGGCTTGAGCAACGCACAGCTGCCGCAGAAAAGTATGAGCAGCTCCTGCAGATTGATCCGCAGGACCATGTGGCGAGGCACATGCTGGCAGCCCTGGGCGACAAGCGCCTGGATCACGCCGACCCGGCGTACGCTCGCAATGTCTTTGAAGACTACGCCGCGCGCTTCGACAAGCACCTTACGGAAACCCTTGAGTACAACCTGCCGCAACGAATCCCCGGAATGCTCCAGGAACTCGATGGCGAAGACGCCTGGTACGAGAAAGCCCTGGATCTGGGCTGTGGTACGGGCCTGGTTGGCGTAGAGATCCGCAGTTTTTGCAGTGAGCTCGTGGGGCTGGACGTCGCCCAGGCCATGGTCACCAAGGCCCAGGAAAAGGCCGTCTATGACGAGCTTTTTGTCAACGATATCATGAGCTGGTTCCAGTCCACCAACGACGCGTTCAACCTGATCATCTGCGCCGAGGTGGTGGTGTATATCGGCGGCCTAACGGATCTTTTTCAAGCCTGTTATCGCCACACGGCAGCGGGCGGGCGGCTACTGCTAAGTACCGAGCAGATCCCCGACGGAGAATTTGTCCTGCGGGACTCAGGACGCTACGCCCACAGCGCCGCCTATGTGCAAGCGCAGGCGGAAAAAGCGGGTTTCCGTCTATCGACCCACAAAACCATCAACCTTCGTAAAGAGAAGGGTGCGTGGTTAGAGGGTGGTGTATTCATTCTCGATCGGGACTGACGCCTGATCCTCAGCCCTGGCGCAAGCACCTTAGGTAGTCTTCAGTTCGTCCATAGGTCAACGCACGCTATCGAGAAGATGGTCCGGCAACGGGGGCGATCTAGCAAAAGGCGTACGCCAAAAGATGTATAAAAAGGTGCACTCCAAAAAAAAAGACGCCCCAGGGCGTCTTCTCTCAGGTTTTATCCCCCCCGCTAACGGAAGGGTGAGTCACTCAAGCAGCTACAACCACGCTGTCGGAAGCTTCGATCACTTCCGGCATGGCGGAACTGTGGTGCTCGGCGATCTTCCAAACCCCATCGATAAGCCGGTAGAGGTAGGTGAATCGGGCCGTCACCTGGTCACCGTTGCCAAAGGTGAAGGTATACACGCCGGAATTGATCGCCAGGTTGTCGGCGAGAAAGCGCACGTTCGCCTCATCGATCACTCCCTGGGGTTCCTTGGCCAGAAAGCTGACGAAATAGTCGCGAATCTCTTCGTGATTGTGCCGCACTTGATTCGAAACCGTCGGCAGCAGAATAGCGTCATCGGCGTAGAGCGATGTCACAGCATCGGGATTACCCGTGGCCAGGGCCGCGTTCCAACGCGCAAACAGGTCCAGAATTTTATTGTCGTTCATCAAAGTGCTCCTTGGTCTGAACCGTTTTCCTTCGGTTCGTAGTTCCTAATTCGGTACCGCCGCTTCGCGCCAGGGCTCCCCCTGGCCGCGTATTAATTGCTCTAGCCTGTCGCCACGGCGGACACGAGACGCGCGGGCCGACCGCGCTCGTCCGTCGCACTTGTGTTAGCGATTGCCTCCAGGGCTTCGAGCCGCGTGTCGTAGTAAGCCTCTTCGGCGATGGTGGCATCAGCACCCAGACTCACGAGGGTGTCCTGCACATTGCTAGCCATGCCGGTGATATAGACACGTTTACCCGCTTTGTGAGCATCACCGGCAATAGTCTCTACGGCGCGTGCCGCCGATACGTCGATAAAAGGCACCCGATTGAAATCGAGAAGTATCGAGTGCGTGGCGTCGCGGTACCGCTCCCGCACGTGGTGTCCCACATCAGCAGCGGCACCAAAGCTGAGCGGGCCGCCAAACTCAAAAACCGTCACCTGGTTACCCAGGCGATCAAGAAGACTGCGCTCTTCGGCGCTGGCTTGCGCATAGGGACGCGAGGCCAGTTCTTCGAGCTGAATCTTCGCGACCTGCTTCACATAGGCTAGCGCCGCGAGGACCACACCGGCGCCAACGGCCGTAATAAGGTCCACGAACACCGTTAGGCTCAGCACGAGGGCCATGAGCACCAGATCCCAGCGCGGGCCACGGTGGGCACGCTTGAGATAGCTAAAGTCGATGATGTCCATACCGACCTTGACCAATACCCCGGCCAACGCGGCGTGAGGAATGACCGAGGCAATGGAACCCACGCCCAAAACCACGGCCATGAGGACCACCGAGTGAATCATCCCGGACAAGCGAGTCACACCACCGGAGCGAATATTGATCACCGTACGCATGGTCGCGCCGGCACCGGCGATCCCACCGAACAGTCCGGCTACCGTATTACCGATGCCCTGCCCGATGAGTTCCTTGTTGGAGTCATGCCGGGTCCGCGTCATGTTGTCCGCCACAAGGGAGGTCAACAGGCTGTCTATGGAGCCCAGCACCGCGAGGATAAAGGCGGCCTCGATGACCAACATCATCGCCGCTTGATCAAAAACCGGCATATGCAGGCTGGGAATGCCGGACGGAATATCACCGAGGATCGGCATCACCGGTAGCACCAGGCTTAGGAGCGTGCCTACGGTTAGCGCCGCCAGGGGGCCGGGCACATAGGTGCCCCAGCTTGTGGGCCACTTGTAGGCCACCGCCAGGGTCACCACACCCACCACCAGGGCAGAGAAATTGATATCGGATAGGGCCGTGGGCACATAGGCCAGATGGGACAGAGTGCCCGATGGCGAGGAGTGCCCAAAGAATGCATCGATTTGCAGGATGATGATGATCACGCCGATGCCGCTCATAAAGCCCGACACTACGGGGTAAGGCACCAGGCGAATGTACTGGCCTACACCAAAGGCGCCGAAAGCCACCTGGAAGAGACCCGCCAGCATGACAGCCGTGAGAATCAGGCTCACATCACCCGAGAGGCTCGCAAACAGGCCGGCGAGCACCACCACCATGGGGCCTGTGGGGCCCGACACATTGGTCGGCGTTCCGCCAAACAGCGCAGCGAAGAAACCGACAAAGATCGCGCCGTACATACCGGCCATGGGTCCAAGACCTGAGGCCACACCGAAAGCAAGGGCCAGGGGTATGGCAACCACGCCAGCGGTCAGACCACCGTATATGTCACCGCGAAGATGACTCAAATCGAAATTAAATAACGCCCGCATGAACGGCATCCCTCCCCCCGGTGGGGGTTTTGATTTTTTGTTCTATGAACTATGAGATCAGCGAAAGGCAAAGGAAATAAAAGGAAATCTTTTCTGTTATAGTTTTTACCTATATAGGAAATGCCTATCGGACCCCATCCCATGGCGACCTTGAAACAGATCCAGTACTTCCAGACCGTGGCGGAAACCCAGTCCATTCGACGTGCCGCAGATCGCCTGGATATCGCCCAACCGACCCTCTCCACGCAGTTGGCCTCCCTGGAAAAAAGCCTCGGGGTGACCCTTTTTGAACGCACCCGCCGAATCACCCAGCTGACTCCGGCGGGGCGCCAATTACTCCCGGTCGCCAAGCAAGTCATCGCCCAGTGGCACGAGATGCAGGAACTGGCCCACACCCTCTCAGACACGGCAGCAACGACCCATCGTTTGGGTGTACCGCCGACCCTTGGCCCCTACCTGCTGCCCAACATCGTGCCGAGCATCCATCAACAGTTTGATCGACTGAAACTTTACGTACGGGAAGAGCCGCCCAGCCAGCTGGAAACCGGGGTTATGGAAGGTCACCACGATCTCGCTCTGGTGCCCCTACCCCTACGCAGCGATAGCCTCACCGTCGACGTGCTCTTTCGTGAGCCCCTGCTGCTGGTCGCGGCGCGGGAAGCCGGCCTTGCCGAAGAAGGCGTTCTGCAGGAGCAGGAGTTGGCCGGAATGAGCATTCTCAGCCTTGATGAGCGCCACCAGTTACATCAGGAGGTGCAACGGATTTGTGAGCGCACGGGCGCGGTGCTCAATCGAGACTACGAGGGCACCTCCCTGGATACGCTGCGCCAGATGGTGGTTATGGGAATGGGGGTGGCCTTTCTCCCGGCGCTGTACATCCGCTCTGAGATTCACCGCCCCGAGGAACTCGACGTCATTCGCGTGGAAGGCTCGCAGCTCTATAGGGAGCACGCGCTGGTGTACCGCCCGGGAAGCCCCGTTAGGCATCTGTATCAAGCGTTGGCGAACCTAATCCGCGAACGCATGGCAGAGGCGTTTGCGGATGTGGTGACGCCGATTTTTGATCGGGGTGGGTGAGCTTAACCTGGATATCTAATCAACGGCTCCAAGCAATCACCCGCGTCGCTCATCTGAGGCCATCATTCTTTCAAAATGGGCCGTCTTGTTTCACGGAAATATCGCATCAAACGCCAAGCTCATACCGCTCTTGAGACCAGCGACAAATGCACCATTACCGCCCTGAGCGCCGATGATTTTCAGATCTCGTGGGAACGCCACGATGATTATTTCCTCAGCCTCTACTCTCATGTCATTAAGATTACGAAGAAGCCTGTTGGCCGCCTTTGAACGTACGCTTCGACCTTGACCAACGCGACTCAAGAAGTCGATAACATCCTCTCCGCCAGTCTTCTGCCACGCTTTAAACAGAACGGCTTCCGGTCCCTTCGTTGCGCTTTCAAGCGCGGCCTTGGCCTCAAGACCTTTTTGGGCTTTGGTCAGTCGGACCGTTCTCGTCGCTGTTTCCTCTACCGTACTTCCGATCGAAGGCTGCCAATAGCCATTCGTAATGAATTCCATCACGAAGGTGATCATGAATAACTTGATAGCTTCGGCCTTTAATCCACCATCGGTGTTCTTTGGGCTTTTCAGGTCCAAGGTTGTAGCGAGTTCGATGACTCCCCAAACCGCTGATATCGCCCCTTGCGCCGTCGCGTGAGCGAGTACCACGATACCCCGTCGCAGCGCATGGTTAGCGATTAGACTGGCGAAGGCTCTTGTTGATGCGACTAACTCAACACCAACGGCCGCTTGTGCACCTAGAAAGCCTCCTACAGCCCCAAAGGCGGCTCCAATAATTCCTCTGCCAATCGCTTCTACTAAGCCTGCGCCCGCCACCCGCGCAGAGACAAAAGCGATAGTTCCGCTCAGAATTGCACCCACCTGAACCTGCTCGGCAAGCGTTAGCTGACCACTGGGGTCCCGATTCATGATGGGGTTGGCGTTCGCGTATAGATAGCGATGCAAAGACACCGGGTCCGAGACGTTACCCCCGAACGGATCCCGGCTGATGAATCGGCCCGATTCAGGATCGTAGAAGCGAGCCCTCAGGAACACCAGCCCTTCCGCCTCCTCTTGCCACTCGCCTGCGAAGCCATAGGGACTGTCCGCCGTTCCGGTGCGAGTTCTCACGTTCCCAAAGGCGTCATAGTCATAACGGTCACTGACGCTGCCCGCCGCGTCTGTCAGCAGGCGCGTGTTTTTGCTCGCATCGTGGTGGTAGTACCGATCGGTACTGCCGTCATCGGCCGATAGCAGGCGATCACCCCAGTGGTACTCTGCAAGCGGAGCGTCGTTCTCATCAAAGGCCAGCAACGTTTGGTCATAACCCGTTAGGCTTGCCTCATCGAGCAGGTAGTTTTGTTCGATCCCCGCTGCGGTGCGCTGGCGGCGCTTTCCGTTTGCGTCGTACGCGTAGGTCACGGTGCCAGCCGATGTTGTGACGCGCAGAAGCTGGCCTTCGACGTCGTAGGCGTAGCTCACGGTACCTTGGGGTGCCGATTTGGAGGTCAGTCGACCGTTCGCGTCGTAGGCAAAACTGGTCGCTCCAGAACTCAAAAGCTTATCTGCCGAATCGTAGGCCAACACCGTCTGCGCCTGCCCCGTAATTCGTTGGGTTAAACGGTTACCCACCGCATCGTAGGTAAACGTCTGCTCGTAGATCACCACATTGCCCGCGTCGCGGTGCGTCTCCTGAAGCAGTCGATCCGCGCTGTCATAGCTATAAGACACCGATTCGCTGTTAGCGTGATCTACTCGTAAACGGCGGCCGCCAACATCTAGCGTGTAATCGTACGAGGCGAGAATCGTCGCGCCCTGACGGTGCTCGATGCGGGTGAGCTGATTCACTACATCGTAGGTAAACGTACTGACCACGCCACTGGGGTAGGTGATGGATGCGACATTGCCCACGGGATCATAGGTGTAGGCGGTGGTATCGCCGTCGGGCTCAACAACCGATTCCAGGCGATTAAGAACGTCGTAGCTGTAAGCCGTTATTCGTTCGGACTGGCCTGCCAACTGCGTGGAGATCGACGTGCGATTGCCCGCAAGATCATAGGTGTAGCGCACCAAATGCCCGCCCTCGGAGCGGATTTCTTCGATGCGTCCATCCAGGTCGTAGCTGTAGTCGACCGTCCCCCAAAGGTTGACGGCCTGAGTCAGACGACCTGCACCATCATAGGTGAACGACTCCGTGGCCTCGCCATTAAGATTGTGACCCGTTGGGCGACCAAAGCCATCGTAGCTGGCATCAATAAACTTGCCGTCGGGCAGCACGGTGCGCGCTACTCGGCCCCCGGCGTCATATTCATATCGCTCAGAGCTGCCATCGGGATACCGCTTCTCAATGAGGCGATCGCTGGCGTCGTACTCCATACGGGTTGTATGGCCATTGGCATCGGTCTGGGCGATGCGATTGTTGTTGGCGTCGTACGCGAAGGTTGTAACTTGGCCATCGATGTCGGTCACCGACAGCAGATTGTCATTGGGGTCGTAGGTGTAAGACTTGGTGCGACCAAGGCGGTCCACTTCCGCGGTTACGTTTCCCGAAGGGTCGTAGGAGACTGTTTCCCGCGATCCGTCCGGATAGCGGGTCTCGGTCAAACGATCTAAAGCGTCATAGGCATATTCGGTGCGATTGCCCCGAGCATCTAGGCGCGAGACGAGGTTGCCAACCAGGTCGTAGCTGAATTCTGTGCGTTGGCCAAGGGCGTCAATAACTGCTGTGTTGCGGCCCGCAACGTCGTATTCGTATTGGGTAGTGTTCCCCTCGGGATCGGTCTCAGACGTCTTTCTCCCTACGCCATCATAGGTCGTCGCTTCGAACCCGCCGAGAGGTAGTGTGATCCTCGTAGCTCGCCCAAGCGCATCGTACTCGTAGGCATACTCACGGCCGCTCGCATCGGTGAGCCCGGTTCGATTCCCACGAGCATCAAATCGCATCTGCCTGTCGCGGCCATCCGGCGTCTCGAACCGCAGCACCCGACCTTGGGCATCGACGGTGCGAAGGGTTCGATTGCCTAGCTCATCGCTGACACTGGTGAGCTCTCCGACCGCGTCATAGGTAAAGGTTAACTCGTCGCCCACAGGAGATACGCCAAGTCCGGGAAAGCCGCGACCATCTACCGTTGTGCTACTCGTGCCCCCGCGAGCATCGGTCCGACCGGTTACTCTCCCGTTTGCATCGTACTGACGTTGAGTTACTCCTCCTCTGCCATCGATCAGTTCAGTTTGGTAGCCGTTGCTGTCGTAGGCGAAACGGCGGGTATGACCGCGAGCATTAGTGGTAGCAACCAAGTTACCCTGAGGATCCCGCACGTTTTCCAGCGCCACCTGACCTGCGGCGTCAATGATGCGAGAAACGCGACCACCGATGTCGTAGGAATATGCTGTGACCCGTCCAAGCGCATCTTCGCGCGTTAACAGGTAATCATGCTCGTCGTAAGTGAACCGGGTCACGGCGCCTATCGGGTCCGTGACGCTGAGGAGGTTGCGTCTAGCGTCGTAGGTGAAAGACGTTGTTTCCCCTTCCGCATTGGTGGTTGAGATCTGATTCCCAGCGGCGTCAAACTGACTGGTTGTCACCCCCCCTAGCGGGTCGGTTACACGGATCACGTTTCCTTCGCTGTCATACTCATAGACAGAAACAAAGCCGTCCGGGTCGGTGACAAGCTCACGTCGGTTATCTACATCATGTTCGTATTGAACCGACTCGCCATTCGCATTCGTGGCCCGGATCATTCGGCCTTTATCGTCATATTCATTGCGAATCACAGTTCTGTTCAGAGGGTCAGTAATGTTGATCACATTGTGATTGCTGTCGTAGTCAAAACGAGTGACAAAACCTTCCTGATCACTGTGTGCGCGCAGATCTCCATTAGCGTCGTAGGTATAACTCTGACTGAAACCTCCGGGGTCAGTAATTCGTGTGATACGCCCCGCATCATCGCGTTCAATATCCACTGCGGTGCCATTTGAGTGCGAAATGCTGGTTGGTGTGAAGGTTAGTACCTGCCCGCCAGGTGTTTCCGCTCGCTGGACTCCATCGACCGTATCGAGATCCACCTTCGTACCATCGGGAGCGGTATAACGAAACAGCGTGGGATTGTAGATACTGCCGTCACCGTCGAGACGCAGATTCACCGGACCCGGCTGGCCGTCGAGGATGCTGATGTTGTTTGGCTCGAGACTCTCCAGTCGACCAACGGTTCCTGGTAACGGTCGAAAGCTCACGGACTGAGAGAACGGCGGAAAGGGCACGATGGGTGAGACACTTGGTCCTACCACCATCTCGAATGCTTCAATGCGGCCACCTGGCAGTCGTACAGCGGCTAGATGGACATCGGTCTCTACGAGTCCGAACGTAAGGCCTTCCCGCAATACCTGCCATCCCGTGCCCAGCTCTCGGTTGGTGCGAATCTCGATACTATTGACCCCAAGACGCCACCCGACACCAAAGTCACCCTTACGCTTATCGCGACTGTCGTACGTTCGGACGAGAGAGATCGGAATGCCATTTAGCGGAAGTTCTAAGTCCACATAGCGCAATGAAAAGTTGCCAACCTTAAGCTGCTCCTCTACCTGCACCGTGGTCGAGTCTTCACTTAAGTTTCCGGCGGCGTCATAGGCACGTAGACGAATCTCATAGATTCCGTTGATCAATACGGTTGGATCAAACTCATCGATTGCCCCTCCACTGCTGACGGTGTTGGAGCCCTCCGCAAAGAGCACATAGTCACTCTCACCCGCATAGCGGTAAGACAACTCCCAGCGAAGCAGATTCAAGTCAGAGATCAAACCTGCAATATCTGTGGGAGCGGTAACGATGGAGCCCGCTTCCGGTAAGTCTATTCTCACCTCGGGTGCCAGATCCTCGGCAACCCGCTCCAGCACCGTAAAGTTGGCCGTACCGGTAACACCCCTAAAGCTCGCCTGAGCCGTAAAGTCACCCGCCGAGCTTGAGGAGAAGGTCGGCCCGCGTGTCCAGGTGGCCACCTCGGTTAGGTTCTGCGCCGTACCATCGTCGAAGATACCCGTCGCCGTCAGCGGTGTGGGCTCGCCAGCGAGAACCCGTTTGCTATCCGGTGAGATCTCGATCGCAACAAGCGTCTTGTTACCATCGATACCATCGCAATCCTGATCGATGCCGTCGCCATCTCCGTCGGGCGCACCAGGGAAGATCGTGTTGTTGCTGTCGTCGCAATCGCCTTCGTTTTCCGAGAACGTGTCGGAGTCGTCATCGCGATCTAACGGAGCGGGACCGTCAGACAAGGTCAGTTGTACCGGTGCCCCGAAATCAGCCACGGATCCTGCAGGGGGAGACTGCTCCAACACCTGCCCCAGGGGCACCGTAGGGCTACTGGCAATGAATACAGAGCCTTTCGAGAGATTAGCGCCGGTCAGCGTTGCTTCCGCGGCGGACTCCGAGGAGCCAACCACACTCGGAACGACCACTGGATCACCCACGGCGATGCGGAAGATTTGCGCGCTGGATAGACCCAGGGTATCGGTCGCGAGGATTGAGACCGGAAACTCACCGACGCTCTCGGGATACCAGTTCAGCGTTCCCGTGTCTGGATCAAGGGTCATCCCGCTGGGCCCATGGGCGAGCGTCAGCGTGACCTCGTCACCTGGGTCGACATCCACGATCAGCGGCGTGTATTCGTAGGCGATACCACGAGACGTGCCTGAATCGGGCTCGCTCAAGAAGAACGGTGGATTCCCGGCGGGCCGCACCTCCAGATTAACGGTTGCCGTGTTTGAGTCTAAGGAGCCATCGCTGACCTGATAGGTGAAACTGTCCGTTTCCGGTTCAAAGGGATCGCGATCGGGAACCACCCGGTTCCAGGCGTTGCGACCGGGCTGGAGCCAGTGTGGCTCGATGGTGTTGGGAATGCTGCCATCGCTATTTCGATAGGTCGCGTGCATGGCACTTTGGTATCGCACCCCTCGCGCGCCAGGCCAGGTTTCACCGGGAAGACCCTCTAAAACCCGTAGCTCGTAGCGGCCAAGGCCTCCGGTGAGCACGACGATGATTTCCGCACTGCCATCGCCGTCCACATCGGCCAGGGTAAGCGGGTGCTGCCCGCTGTTCGCGCTGGCGTTGAAGGTGATGAAATCCAGTGTGTCCCCAGTTTCGCCGTCAAAGATGTATACCCCCTCGGGCTGCGGCGGCTCCACGGTGCGGGCGGGATTGAAAAACGGGTTGGTATGGGCGCCCTTCTGCTGAACCAGTTCGTCGATACCATCACCATCGAAATCGAAGGCGACGGGAGTAGTGGCTTCCGAACCATTACCTGCAGCGGCAAATCCACGATCAGCCTGACCCCAAAGTTCGTCACCGTTGTCATCGAAGGCAAACAGTGACACGGCGCTATTGCCGGTATCGGCATTCGCGGTGAAAACGAACTCCGGCAGCGGGTCTCCATCGAGTTCGGCGATGGTTATACCGGAATATGGGAATCCAAAATTGCGCAGCGCACGTTCAACGCGCCATTGAATCTGACCCTCATGGGAATAGAGGGTGATGGCCGACTCATCGTAGGCGATGATCTCAGGGAAAGCGTCGTTGTCGAAGTTGGCGACCGCTGATGTCAGCGTGTCGACCAGGGCACCGCTGATGGTGTCGTGGGGTAGATCAAAGAGCAGATTGCCGTCGTGGTCCAGCACATGGTGGTTAAAGACGATCTCCGTGTCGCCGTCGAGATCAAGGTCCACCAGCACGGGCCAAACCCCTCGGTTCGAAGCGCGGACCGGATCGCCAACGAACTCCCACAGAACATTTCCAGAGCGGCCGTCCCAGACCACCAGAGCGAGCTGAGATTGGCGACCGTCGGCAAAGGTTACCGCCGATACGTACCCCAGCAGCAATTCGGGGTTTCCGTCGCCGTTCAGGTCGGTAGCCAGGGGACTGGAAGAGGCTGAGGAAAAGTTGAAGCGATCCTCAAACGTAGTCGGCTTCGCGGACAGGCCGCCAACCGCGTGGTTCGTAGTCCATGCGTCAAGCGGCGTACCGTCGATATTCACTGCGTACAGCCGGTTGGACGTGCCCTGCCCTCCCTGATCCGCAACGATATCCGGCTGGTAGCGGTGGTAGACCTTGACCAGCTCCAGTTCAGGGTCGTCGTCGAGGTTTACCGCGGTGGTCATACCATGGATATACGGGACGCCCATGCCCGTGACGGGGATACGCGTCTCGACACAGGTGGCGGGGTCGACAAGAAACACTTCCGTATCGAACGTGGTGTAGTTCCTGATCTCGGCTAACTCGATAGCACCATCGTTGTCGACATCCGCCGCCGCGATGGCACTGTTCGCTCCTCCGCCGCTGATGTTCAGAGAACACTCTTCCTCCATGCCGATAGAGATACCGACCGGTTCCGTAGGCGTGTAGCTGAAGCTGCCATCGGCATTGAAGCTGTCTATAGTGCCCAGACCTGGGTCACTCAGACGCGTGGCATTGAGCGGGTCGTCGTTCGGGTCCTCGTCGTTCTGAATCACCCCCTCGGGCGCCGGAATCACCAGCGTCTCGCCCTTGCGAGCAATATAGATGTCGTCCGTCGCCACGGGAGCACCATTGAGAGGCGTGGCCTCCACCATGAAGCTCCCAAAGTCACTCTCCCCCGAGGCATCGCTGACCTCAATGACCACATCTGCCGTCCCCGCCTGATCCGCCTGCGGGGTCCAGGAGAGGGCTCCGGTGCCCGGGTCAATGGTCATCCCATCGGGACCATTGATCAGACGGAAGGTCAACGTGTCCCCCACATCCGGGTCCGTCGCATTCGCCTGGGCCGCAATAGCGGTGCCCACCGGTAAGATCTGATCGTTCGGAATCGTCAGCTGCGGCGGGCCGTTCTCCGGCGCCGGCGTCGGCAGCACAAACACCACAATGCTGAAGGTCGCCTCATCCGTACGGGCCGTATCATCGGTCACCCGAACGCCCACCGGATTACCGCCCTCATCGGCACTACCGGGCGTCCAGGTCAAAACACCGTCGGTGCTGACGGCCAGACCCGTCGGGCCGCTGATCAGCTCCCAGCTCTGGGTCGCCCCCGTATCCGGGTCCGCCGCAAACAGGTTCATCTCAAAGGCCACATCCGCCGGTATGGAGCGGTCCCCTGGGCCCAGGATGATCGGTGCTGTCTCACCAGGCACAAAGGGGATCTGCGAGCAGACCGTATCCAGCACGTTGATGGTGGAGTCGCGATTGCAGTCCCCGTCGCCGGGTAATACCCCCCGCTCAAGAATGCGCTCCACAATGAGTCGCACATCTTCGGCGTTGATGACGCCGTCGTTGTTGGCATCCCCGGGGAGGCCCTGGGCCTGGCTTAAGGGAGCCTGGAGCAGGAGACACAGCCCCAGACACAGACCAAGGGCCAAAGCGGGCGCAAAGGTCGCTCCCAGGCGGCGGTATCGCTTCGTGAGCACCAACAAACCGCCCACGAGTAGTAATAGGGACCACAGGGGAGTAGCGGGAACGACTTCGGGGGGATTGGTCATGGGTGTGGCCACGGCGTTAATGGTGATGGTGCCCGGCGTCAGGGACGCAGGGGTGATGGGTTGGGCGGCGTTGTCGGAGATCACCACGCCATCGAAGGTGAGCTGGGTGGTACCGGCGGGGGCGCTGGCCAGGGTGGAGAGGTTGATGGTGGCCAGGAGGCCGCTGCCCAGGGCGGTGACGGGGCTGGTGGTGATGACGATGCGGTCGCGTCCGGCGGAGATGGGATTGCTGGCGATGCTGTGGTTGCCGGTGAGAGCGGCGCCGCCGTTGACGGTGCCGAGGGTGAGTCGGGTGGGGTCGTAGAGCACATCGAACTGGAGGGCCACGGCGGAGCCATCGGTGACCAGGGTCGCCTGGATCGATCCACTGCTCCCCGCCGCTAAGGTCGTGTCACCCAGAGACAGGGAAACCTGGGCAAAGGTGGCTGGGGCAAGCGCCACAGAAACCAAAATCGCAAAAATGCGGATTAAAGAGCTTGCTAAACCCTGTATTTTTAGCGTTTTTTGAACACGAAGCACTGTTTCCCACCCCTCATAGCGCGCCAATCCCTACGCGCAGTGGGCAATCAAACAGGCTCAGCTATTTTCCCTTGGATTGGCGATGGCACTTCGAGGTCTGGCAGGCAAGATTAAGTGGGCTACGAAGGGTCTTATCGAGCCCAACTATCCGCGAACGATAGGCCTCTAATGGGCCGAGGTATACAAGCGACGATGGAGCCAGGCTTTTGCCAACGCCCAATCGCGTTTCGCTGTTGCCGTGGATACCTGTAAGTATTCCGCTGCCTCTTCTATAGATAGGCCACCGAAGTAACGAAACTCAACAAGGCGAGCTTGCCGTGCGTAGGTCTTGGCCAGGGCATCCAGGGCGTTGTCCAGGTCCAGTAGCTCCGTCGCACGATCCTGGGTCATGGCTTGATACGGCACTTCCGAATCGGGTTGGGCATCTAGAGAAATTGCCTCGCGCCGCCGATCACGTTTGTCGGCCAGGCGTTTACGGGCGGCGTCGAGAAGAATCCTTCGCACCACCGTGGCCGTGATGGCAAAGAAATGCTGCCGGTCCTGCCAGTTCGTCTCGTTCTGGGCACTGAGCCGAATATAGGCTTCATTAACGATATCGGTAGCCTGGAGAGTGATTGATCCCGCGTCGCCATTCAGCCCGGTTCGGGCAATCCGCCGCAACTCGTCGTAAATGATGGGCAATACTCGGGATTCCGCCTCACGATCACCCGCTGACCAGGCACGCAACAGGCCCGTGACGTCGCTATCGCGGGTAATACTTCGCCCCGCACTCGCTAACGGCGACGTCGTGGTGTTGTAGTGAAGGTCAGACATGAGTGTCCAGGCTCAAGTGCTTCTCGATAGTAGTCCAAGGACTAGAATGTCGACGAGAGAAAGTGTGAACTGGATCACAATCCAACCATTCGCCGACGGCTGACCCAATCATGGCAGCCAGTGAAAGCGGCTTGCTCCCCGCCGTACACCGGTTAGGATGTTCGGCTAAGTAAAACACACCCTAAAACAACTCCTTGGATGTCTTCCCATGTCTCGTAGCCTTCTGGTCACTCTGCACCTTTATTTGGCCTCTTTCTTCGCCGCCGTGGTGGTACTGGTCGCCATCTCCGGAGGCGCCTATTTAATGGGCTTCAAGGGAAGCCTGGAAACCATCGAGGTAGGCCAAGCTAGCGGAGGCTCAGCGTTGATGGCTGACCCAAGTAAAGAAGCCGTGTTGGCAAGTCTGACGTCCGCTGGGATCACGGACTTCGATTTTGACTACGTCATCACTCGCGGCGATACCCTTTACACCCGACCTACTTCCCGAACCTACTACGGTCTGACTGTGAACGGCGATGCCATCACGGTAACGCGCAACGAACCGAGTTTTCAAAAGCGTATGCAGGAGCTGCATTTCGGTCACGGCCCGAGCTTGTATCGCGAGTTTCAAAAGGTATTCGCCGCCGGGATGCTGTTCATTATCCTAAGCGGCGTGTGGCTAGGCTTATCTTCGGAGCGGCTGCGCGGCAAAACCTTGATCGCCGTGGGCAGCGGCGTGATCGTGTTTTTTGCATTAGTCATGAGCTAGCTAGTCAATGACGCCTTCCTTTTACATCGGTCGATACCCGGTTTGGAGAATCCAGGAGTGGGAGGGCCAGTTCGCTGCCCCCGAAGATCTCTTTGCCGAGTACGATGCCGCCGCGTTTGAGGACAAAGCTGAAGACTTTACGCCCGCCTATTATCGCGAAGGCTTCATCTACGCCTTCTTACAAAGCTGGCTCATCGATGTCGGTGGCCTGCGCATTCTTCTAGATACGGGCGCGGGAAATGATAAGGACCGGCCCGGCATTCCCGTATTTGGCAATCTCTCAACGGACTTTCTCGCGAAGCTGGCGAATACGGGCTTCGGCGTTGACGACATCGATGTGGTCGTGAACACCCATTTGCATATCGATCATGTGGGCTGGAATACGGCACTGAACAACACGCGGTGGGAACCTACCTTCCCCAAGGCTCGCTACATCTTCCCCCGGATCGATCGGCAGGTCTGGGATCCTTCGGGTTCTCAATACCAACACATGCTAGGCAAAGACGTGAATGCCCAGGTGTTTGAAGACAGCGTGCAACCGGTTCTCGACGCCGGCCTGGCGGAACTCGCCGATGACGGCTACGAGATCACCGCGGGAATCACCTTACGGGATGCCCCGGGACATACTCCAGGCCACATGCTACTGGAGGTTCGCGACGGTGAGGACCTCGCGTTCTTTACAGGCGATATTCTTCATCATCCGATGCAGGTGTTTCGGCCAGACTGGAACAGTGTGTACTGCGAGGACCGCGAGACAGCGGCGCGGACCCGAACCATGATCCTCAAACGCGCCGCCCGGGAGAAAGCCCGCGTTGTACCCGCTCACTTTGGAGGCACCCACAGCGTTTTTGTGGAAGAGCGAGATGGCGGCTTTTACCCGCTGGGTCTCAGCTAGGAGCCTTGGGCCCCAGGGACTTTTTCGCTGCTCACTCCTCCACAACGGGTTCGAGCGTTTGGATGTAGGTGACTAGATCTCGCATGGCGGTTTCATCGGGCAGCATTTTTGCAAACCCCGCCATCTGCCGACCGTACTTATCCTCGGGATGGGCACCGCGAATCCCATCTTTGAAGTTTTTCAACTGCTGTACCAGGTACCAATCGCTAACGCCCCTCAATGGCGGCGCCCCCAAAGCCTGGTTTCCAGCGCCATCGACACCGTGACAGCTGCTACACAGGCTCCAGTAGACCTTGCCCTGAGCAGCCTCACCTTGCACTGTGATGGGGGACGGGATGCTACCAAGGCTGGCTATGTATTCCGCCACCTGGCGTAAAGACTGTTCATCGCCAAGGGTATCTGCGATGACTTTCATCTGCCGTCCCGCGATATCTCTCTCATCCACCCCTCGAAGGCCGCGGCGGAAGTTCATCAGCTGTCGCATAACGTAACTGGACGACAAGCCCGAAAGACTGGGAGCCGCTAACTCCTGCCGCCCCTCGCCGTTCTCTCCATGGCATGCCTGGCAAGTCGCGTAGATCGACTTGCCGACCTCAAGCTCCGCAAAAGCCGATGCTGGCAGGAGGGCGCAGACAAGTCCAAGGAGCAGAGCACGAGATTGGAAGACACTCATGGCTCCACCTTTTCGGTTCAGAAGCTTTGACATCATGGCCATAAACCCCAGCCGCTATTGGCTTAGCTCCTCCAAGATGTACTCCGCAACCGCGAGGCGTACGGCTTCGGGCAAGTAGGCCTGAGGCGGCATTTCGGGATAGTCCTTTCGCTTGTGCGTTGGGTTGGCGATCCACTCGGCCATACCTTGAGCGTTATCCATGTACAACGCTTTGATCGCCAGCATCGGAGGTCCCACGATGCGTCCCGAATAGGTATGGCAGCCCGTACATACAGCCAGGTAAGTAAGACGCCCAACCTGGCGATCCGAATACTCGACTGGCGCAACAGGTTCCTCGAGCTGTATCGACGCGATTCCCATACTGGTGTCTAAGGGGTCGCAGTCTCCCCAGCGCTCTGTGCCCACTTCGACCAGGGCATCGCGATTGGCCACGCAGCTCTTTCGCCCTTTGCCCGTTGAGAAAATGTCCGGCCCCTGGGTGAGGCCGCCCGCCTCTAAGAATTCCTTGATGACGCCTCGTGGATCGTTGCCGTTGTCAATAAAGAGGTTGTCGAGCACCTTGCTCTTATCAGGTCTTGGGTCAGCCTTAGGGTCCGGTGGTAGGGAAAAGAAACCCAGGTCAGCAAACAGCAAGCCCGCGCTCTTGTTACCCGAGATCAAGTTGTTCTCCCAGACCGAGCCGTCTGCACCAACTACAACGCCACCCAAACCTGGGGGGTTACCTTCCGCCAGAGACCCTGGTGGAGCAAAGTTGGGCAAGTTGTTATCGATGATGAAATTGTTTCTTACCACAGTATTTTCGGCACTCTTGATAGGCAGGCCAGGCACCAGGGTAAGGACAACGCCAACCGTGTTGTCATGGACGTAGTTACCCTCAACGAGCATGTTCTTCGAGTTTTCGGTTTCTATGCCCATGACATTTTCGTAGGTCTCGTTGAAGAGAATATCTACGTTTTCGCACATTCCCGCGTAGATCGCGGCATCCTCAATGCCCCAAACCACGTTGTTGGCGACCAGACCATTTTTTCCGAACTGGGGGAAGATTCCGTAGAACGCTGGACCACCCACGCGGTTGTTAGTGATCCGGAAGTTGTTGGCGCCCTGGGTCATGATGGCGTTGCCCTTGTAGCCTTTGACGAACAGCCGATCCACGGTTACACCATGCCCCGCCACCAGGACACCATCATTCAGCTCTAGCTTGCCGTCGAGCACGGGCCATTCTCTGTTCTGCACAACACCGCGTAGCACGATGTCGTTTTTATCGATGTAGACAGTTTCATGGTACTCACCGGCCATTACTTCGATGGTGTCCCCCGGTGAGGCTTTGTTGATGGCCGCCTGAATAGACATGCCCTCTTCCACCACGTGAACTGCAGCGAAAAGCGACGAACTTACTAGGCTTGCTAGCGTTACCAACGCAGCACTCGATAGGTGTTTGGCCTTAAGACGCATGCTTAATCCTCTTGTTAGTGTCCCGACGGTGCAGGAGCCGACTCGTTGAACTGGATTACCGGCAAACCCGAGGGAACCACCGATGGAATCTCAGGGGTCATGGAAAGGTCTGTGAGCGTTTTCAGAAAAGCGACCAAAGCCTGCTCTTCCCGTTTGCTGAGTAACTTGTCTTGCATGGCAATGTGCCAATGCAAATGAACACTTTGGTCGACGGGGACGGCGTGGCCACGCTCGTTGTTGTAAAAATCAACCACCTCATCCAGGGAGCTAAAAACACCCGAATGCATGTAGGGGGCGGTAATCGCGATGTTGCGAAGCGTCGGAACTTTGAAAGCGCCCCGCAGCTCTTCGACCCCAGTCACGGCGAAAGCACCCTCGTCAAAGACAGCGCCTGCAGGTTCGGGAGAACCGATAACAGCAAGCTGATTGTTTGTAAAAAGCGGAGGTGTATGGCACTGGCTACAGCGCGTAACAAAAGAACGGAATAGGTTGTGCCCTTCGACTTCTTGCGCCGATAAGGCGCGGGGGTCTCCGTGAGCATACCGGTCATAGCGACTATTTAGGGACACGAGGCTGGATTGAAACGCAGCTAAAGCATCGGCGATGAGATCCAAGGAGATTGGCGCGTCGTGCCCAAGCTCAAATGCAGCTTTGAACAGTCGACGGTAGATCTCACTGCTGTTCAGGCTGCCCAGCAATTGATCGGGGGTATTTCCCATTTCCTTTTCGCTGAATAGGGGGCCGTCCACCTGTTCGCCCAACGACTGCGCACGCCCATCCCAAAAGAAACGGTCTTGAAACACGACATTCCAAAGGCCGGGCGTTCCCCGATTTAGGAGCACGCCTCCGGCACGCTCATCGCCAGACCCTTTCCCGCCGAAACCAACGCCAAGACCCTGGCCGTCGGTAAAGCCTCGTTCCGGGTGATGGCAATGGGCGCATGACGTTTTCCTGTCTCCTGACAAAACGGGGTCGAAGAACAGATATCGTCCCAAATCGATTTGCTCAGGCGTGTAGCCGTCGCGGGCCTCCGGCAGAGACGCCCGGAGCCCACCGGAGTTAGATTGCGAGGGATAACGATCATACAAAGTGACAACTCGACACTGCCGCTCTTGGGTCTGCTCAAAACCGGGAGGACAGCTAGTGCGCAAAGTAAACTGATCTGCCATCGACGTGGCATGAACCAGAGGAGTCGCAAGTAGCGCGGGGACCACAACGTGAGCCACAAAACCAAGCTTCGTCGCGATCTGCATGCAGAGGCTTCGGCGCGGCTCAGGCTTTACACTAATTCGCGACGTCACGTCAGTACTGGGGCTCGCCTGTTAAAGGGTCCACACCCCCATGGCCAGCGCTCGCAGGACTCTTCCGCGCGTTCAACATGGGATGTGCTTCCAGGAGTTTCGAACGCTTGTCTTTGAGTTGCTGATGCAAAGCCTCATCACCCAAACGCTCGGCTAAGCCATTGGCCAGACGCAATTCATCGACAAAAAGCTGTAGCTCGGCAAAGCTTGGCTTCAGCGCAAGCATTTCCCGGAGATAACCCAGCGCTTTTTCTTCCTCTAACTCTCCATCCCAGTACTCGGCCAAGTAACGAAGGAGCTGAACGCTCTTTGGCGTTTGAGCATAGGCGCGCTCATACAAGGTCAAAGCCTTATCCGCATCACCGCCCAGAAGCACCGGTATTTCAAAGTAGATTCTTCCCAGGATAGACATCGCCTGACCATCCAGAACCATTGGGTTCTTTTCGATGGCCTCGCTCAGTAGAGCGATCGCGTCGTCTACGGCTTCTTTCACTTTGGCCGGGTTTTCAAACTGATTAATCGCCGCAATGCTGATTCCGTGAAGAGCCAACGCCTCGGCTTGATCAGGAGCCAAGGTCTGTAAGCGATGAATGAGTTCACTCGCCTGGTGAGTGCCGTGTTCCAGGCGCAGGGCCCACTCCTCGCTTTGGATACCGGCGAGGTCTGCATTTTTGAGTATGGCGACCTGATCGAGATAGTCAGCACTCACGGCCAAAGCACCGATTGCTAAAGCCGCGTCCTCAGGAGCGTCATTAGAGGCCTTAAACAAAAGATCCGCAGCGCAAGCGAGTTGGTTCTTGTCGTATCGATGCTCGGCCATCGCGTAACCCGTTTTAACGAGATCGCTAAATTCTGCAGGTACCTCGCATTCATACCGTGCATCAGCAGCTGCATTGGCATTTTTGGGGACTTCGGACTGAATCGAGCCGCTTAGCAACATCAGAACCAAGGGCAGGGTTCTGGCAGTTTTTCGATTCACACGACACTGGTAAGGAGCCATCAACGCCATCTCTCCTGGGTAATTCACGGGCACTCACACTAAATATGATTATTAATCATATTATTTTACGCAATGACAAGTTGCAAGCCCACGGTGAAGAACGAGATGTCTCTCCCAGGGCTTTCTACGATCGAGAAGTGGTTCCAAACCCAGATCGACGTGTCGACAGCCGCCAGGCTTGACCGTGACACGACGGGAGAGCGCCCCATAACCACGCCCATCAATGAACGAGTGTTAAGATGGTCAGACGAATCTTGAGGTCTGCTTATAGCCGGTGGAAGATGTTCCACTAGCCACCGGGTAGGAACGTCGGGATTCTTGTAAACCCCTGTGTTAGCGAATCATTCGAGACATGAGCGTGGAAGTTGTAGAGGGAAGAAAACCTCGCCAAAAGAGAGCGATCGAGCGCGTCGCCCTAATCTTAGATACCGCCGTTGAGATGATTCTCGAAACCGATATCAACGCGCTGAAACTGAACGAGCTCGCCGACCGGGCGAACATCCCCGTTGGTTCCGTGTATCAGTACTTCCCGTCCAGAACCGCCATTATTAAACGGCTCATGGACGACGAGTTTGAACGAATCCGAGAGATATCTCGGCAACGATATACGCTGGTTACCAATGAAGAAGAGTTCGTGCACTGTCTTCTCGATGGCATCAATGATGTCTACAAGATGACCTCAGCGAATCCAGTGCTGCTAGAACTCTGGGCCGGGTCGCAGGCTGACGCCCTCATCCGTCATTTGCACGATGAAGACAATGTCTATCATGCCAACTTGCTGCTGGAGACAGCGCTTCGCGTGCTACCGGACGCGTCCGAGGACGAACTCAAGAATCAATGTTTGCTGTGCTCCGTGCTCGTAGATAGCGTGGTACGTCTAGCGACCAAGATGGATGCGAAAGAAGGCAAAGCTTTGGCAAACGAGTGCGCACGCATGGCCGTTCGGGAGTTTGGCCTGAGCCATTACCTGTAGCCCCAGGAACCTATCTGCAGTCTCAGGAACCGCTTCGCCCGTCAGTACCCCGGCGACCACCAATCATCTTATTAACGCCTACCCGCGCCTTTCTCGGTCCAGCCGGCAAGCGTTGGCATCGTCAACACTCTGGGATTATCCGTTCCCTCATCGACGCTACAAACAGCCTTCAGAAACCTCTTTAGCACGGCTTATGCGCCATTACGTGGCTTTACGTAGCGTAAGGTTGACGACCATATAAGATTGGTTATCATATTTAATGTGATAATTTATCTTATATTGGATTCCCTATGCATATCAGCTTATCGGGAGCGCGGCTCTCATCCACCGGCGTCCTCGCCTGTTCAATAATCTCAGCAGCCGCCTACGGACAGGCAGACGCAAACAGAATCATCGATGAGGTTATTGTCACCGCACAGAAACGCTCACAAAGCCTACAAGATGTGGCGGTGGCCGTAAGCGCCTTTACGGGGGATACGCTGGAAACCCGAGGTATTGGGAAGTCCAATGAGTTAGCAACCCAGGTACCCAACCTCGCAATCGCGACCAACGGCGGGCCCGATGGCGCTCCTGTGTTCTACATTCGTGGCGTCGGACTGACGGACTTTTCCTCCGCCAACAGCGGGCCCGTCGGGGTCTACCAGGATGAGGTCTATCTCAAAAGCCTGTGGGCACAAAACTTCGCGCTCTTTGACCTCGCGCAGATTGAAGTGTTGCGCGGCCCCCAGGGCACGCTGTTCGGTCGAAACACAACCGCCGGCGCCATGCTGTTCGTTTCCCAACGTCCCAGCGAAGAATTTGAAGGCCGCATCCGACTCGATACCGGCAGCTTCGGTATGCATAAAGCCGACCTCGCCTTGGGTGGTCAACTGGTTGACGGAGTCTCCGGGAGGCTCGCGCTACAGTACTCCGCGGTCGACGGGTTCATTGACAATGAAGTCACCGGAAACTCAACACCCGAAACGGAGAAGTGGTCCTATCGAGGAATCTTGCAGTTTGACCTCACGGACGCGCTTACGATCACCACCAAGTACCAGGGGGGCAAAAACACCGGAACGAGCAGCGCAACCAAGGGAAGAGGCCTGTTTGACCCAGCTACCGGGGCCGTATGCAGTCTGCAGCAAATCAACAGTTATCTCTGTGCCAATGCTCTTGGAACAGTAAACACGAACTCAGACAAAACCGTCGCAGCGAACGATTTCGAACCGGATCTAGATATCAACTACAACGCCCTCATGCTTAGAGCAGACTGGGACTTGTCGGACTCAATCACGCTCACATCTATCAGCTCCTTCGACAAAATCGAAGCTCAATTGGGTGAGGATGCCGATGCTACCGTCGACGATATCCTCACGGTCTACTTTGATGATGAGTCAGAGCAGTTCTCCCAAGAGCTGCGCTTATCCGGCGCAAGTGACACCGATAACTGGGTGCTGGGCGCCTACTATTTGCGAGACGAAACAAAGGGTGACAGTGCAATCAGCCTGTTCGGGGCCCTGGCTCCTTTTGTTTTACTTCCCGAAGAACTGACGGGTATATCCGATGCAAGCACCGAGGCAGTTTTCTCGGGGGCGCGAGCTTCACACAAGAAACGGATTCCTTTGCACTCTTTGGACAGTATGAACGCAGTCTGACCGATGCCCTACGCTTGACCCTGGGCCTGCGCTACACCGCCGAAGACATCGAACTCAGGGACTACCAAACCATTGTAGATTTCCCTGGCTTGGCCGTAGCGCCGGGGGTACGCGTACCTCTTATGAATGTACCGCTGGTCACCTACGCGGACACGCTCGACGATGAAGATCTGTCAGGAAAAATAGGACTCGACTACTACATTACTGAGGACCTTATGGCTTACGGCATGGTCAGCACCGCCTTTAAAGCGGGCGGCTTCAACACCGCTGTGTTGACTGACCCGTTTCAAGCCCGTCCTTATGATGCGGAAGAGGTCATCGCCTATGAGGCCGGCCTCAAGTCCACCCTTCTTGATGGGCGCATGCAACTCAACGCGGCCGTCTTCTTCTACGATTACTCAGACGCACAGGTGTTCACCAACATCTCATCTTCAGCCGGCGTTCCAGCGACACTCTTGACCAATGCACCGGAGTCCGAAATGTACGGCTTTGAGGTAGAGCTTACCTGGATGCCAATCCCAGGAATGAATATTCAATCGGGCATGGGATACGTCAACTCGGAGTTGATTGAGTTCAGAACCGAAGAGGTGCTTGGGAATGGCGACATCCTCGTAACGGATTTGTCCGGGAACACCACACCGGTAACGCCTGAATGGAACTTCAACGTCCTGGCTACTTACGAATGGGAGCTCGATCCTGGAACCGTTATCGCCCAGGCGGACTACAGTTGGCAAGACGACATATTTTTCAGCAGTGAAAACATCGACGGACTGAGTCAAGAAGCTTACGGTTTATTGAACGCTCGACTTACCTTTCAAAGTGCAAGTCAGGCTTGGTCCGTTGGCCTTTGGGGACGAAACTTAACCGACGAGGAATATCGTACCTGGAGTTCTGACGTCTCGGACTTTGGCACCTATTCGGACTACTGGGGCATTCCGCGCTCTGCGGGTGTGGATCTTCTGGTGGAGTTTTAATCGACAAGGCACAGTCTTTGACTGGGCCAAGGTAAGCTAGACTCCATCAATGATAAAAACAGAGTCTTGGCCCATGTCCGACACCATCCAAAGCTTTAACCCTCTGGACCAGGCGCTCCTGCAGAACCCCTATCCCTACTTTCACAAACTGCTGGAGAAAGACCCCATCCACTGGTCAGAGCTGGGGTTTTGGGTCGTGACCCGTTACGAAGATGCTCGACGGGTGGTGATCGATAAACACTTCGGCCAGGGCGACTTCATACGCAACATACAGCTCTTCTACGATGATGATTTCGACGTCCTCGCCCACCCTGCTTACGCCTGGTTGTCGCGGGTCTTCGTTATGCAGGATCCACCGGACCACACGCGATTGAGAAGCCTCGTCGCGGGCGCCCTCTCTCTCAAACGCATCCGCGCTATGGAACCAAGAATCCGCGAGTTGGCCCGAGAGCACCTTGACCGCTATGCGCAGGAAGGTCACGAGAACTTCATTACGGAGTTCGCATATTTATTCCCAACCATGATCATGTGCGACATGTTGGGCATGCACGACCAGGCCGCCACACCGGACGATCTACGCAAGCTTAATCAAGCCATCGCGGACACGTTTCCGGTATTTGAAACTCGGGCCCTTAGTGTTGAAGAACTCGATCTCGCCGACCGGCAAATGAAGTTCCTCATCGACTTTTTTGACGGGTTATTTGAACAACGACGCCGCGAGCCCGCCGACGACTTGACCACGGCGCTAGTCCAGGCTCAGGAAGGTGAAGATAGCTTGAGTCCCGAAGAGCTAAGCACCTCAGTGATCGGCTTGTTTGGCGCGGGCTTCGAAACCACCGCTCACATGATCGGCAACGGCATGTATCTGTTTGGAAAGCATCCGGAGCAACGCGAGCGCTTAGCCAAAGCCCCGAGTCTCGCGGCCTCTGCTGTGGAGGAGTTCCTACGTTACGAATCCTCGCTCCAGGCCACCTATCGCACAGCCCTCGTCGATGAGGAAATCCATGGCCAACGGATAAAAACCGGCGAACGAATTCTGGCGATTCTCGCCGCGGCGAATCGAGACCCCCGGCATTTCGACAACCCCGACCGTTTCGATATCGGACCGCGCGAGCAAAAACCCCTTACCTTTGGTGGTGGGATCCACTATTGCGTGGGAGCCGAGTTGGCTCGCCTGGAGGGACGAGTCTTTCTTGATGAACTGTTTTCGCGCTATCCAGATTTTCAGGTGGATAGTGAGCGAGCGAGACTACGACCGGCGTTTTTGTTTCGGGGGTTTGAGTATTTGCCGGTGGAGCTGGGGGATTTGGTTTAGCTGTTTGCTTTATTGCGGGTACTTGAAGTGGCCGAGGAAGCGGGGAACATTCAGCCAATACGACCGTTCGAGTTTTATGAAACAGTCGGATTGCTTGAAACGATTAATGTGAAATGGTCGGTGTGAGACCGACCGAATAATCCTCATGACCGTATAGTAATGTCAGTTGTTTTGTTGAGCACACAAAAAAAATACCATCATCGAGACTTAACGATCACGATGTTTCCCCGGTTTGGCATCATCCTGTAGAGCAGGCGTGGACTTCCACGGTGTCTAACGACGCCATTAAACGCAGCAGTCACCGTATGCAGTAAACGTGTGCACCTGTGCATTTACTGATGAACGCATTGATCGACGAAATGGAGTGCGTACGTGGAACCTAGGCAGGGATCTAATGACTTAACATTCGGGGCCGGTTAAAAAAAGATGCGCCCAGCAAGAACAAGACGAAGGTCGCGGTCTAGCTTGGCCTCCGATACTCTGATCGCGATCTTTCTACAGGGGTAGAACTGATGGCCCGCGAACACCCAACCGGTTTAAGAACCGTCTCGCGCTTACCCGGCATGTTCAAGTGCGCTTGGCGTCGACGCTTCTGGCTGGCAGCAGCAATCGCTCTGCAAGGTTGTGCAAGCCCTCACTCGGTCGCCCCTGATGGCATAGGTCTAGAGATAATTAGTTTTTCGCAAGGGAAAATGCGACGCGAGTCCGCAGGCTGGGCCATCTACAAATCCGGAGCTGATCTGACTTACACAGCAAACGGGAGATGCGTATATAACCAACGAAGAATACCGTGTATGTGGCACGGCTTTATCTTGGAATACGAGTCCTATGGTCGCGATCTAGAATTGAGGTGTGCAATCACTAGCGACTCCCCAAGTGACTATGGAAATCCAAACGAAATCAGGCGCAAAGAGACCACGACATATGAGTACACACTCTATCTTCGCGGCTCGAAAAACATACACATTCAGCCCCAATACTCAGGCGCAGGAAGCCCTGGTAGCGTGTCCAACGAAGAAACAGTCTGCAGCTTGGATGAAGTCCCCGTCCTAAAATTCTCTGAAACGCTGCGTCATCCGGCAACGAAAGATAACGACTCGTAAATAGGGGTTGCTCCAATTGGCAAGAAGAGACACTAAGCCTCTGGCTTATCACTTGCTCAAGTCAGTACTGCTCGTGATCTACCTGCTTGGCATTGTCACATTCGTTTGGGCAGAGCACACATACGTTGGGCCAGAAGCCGAAGACAATAAAGCTGGTCGATACCCCACAGCTGCATCACTTGATGGAGCTGAAGCGTTGGTCTGGTACACCTACGTTATAGATGAGACCGGCCAAGTCACCGATATCCAGGTCACCCAACTCTTAGGTGAGTCAGTGTTCGAATCGAGGGTTATAGAGTGGCTTGAGGGAAAGTCCTTCACGCCTGCCTTGCTCAACGGAGAACCAGTTAAAGTTTGGGAGCAGCAACGCCACATTTTTCTAATCGATGGGCGGGCTCGCGGAGCCAAGAACAGTTTCGTGGTGCATTGGAAGCGCTTCATGAGGGAGCTAAGTGATAGCGACTACAAATCAGCTGAGAGATACATCCAGAAAATGAGGAAGGTGCGTAATCGTAGCCTCTACGAGGAGCTGTACCTCCAGCACGCCGCAGCGACTCTAGCTATCACACAGGGTGATTATGCAACTGCATACCCTCATCTACAGAAAGCTCACGGCTTGATGATCTATGGGTTCTCCGACGGCGGTGGGCTGATTGGTCCGGCTGATCTGTACTACAACCTATTAATTGAGAAGTACCAAATAGAAGCCGAGCAACTGCGTCTGGGTGACGCTATGGAAACTCGCAATGCCTTACAGGAACTCTACCCCGAGGCGCAGAATACGTTAGTCGTCGAAGAACATCTGACATCGCTGCTCCAAAAAGTGGCAGGTAAAGAGTTTCAAATTGAAGCCATCCTCGCGCCAAGCATTTATTCGGCTTCATCCGGAGGCTGGGGAACATGGCTAATAAGTAGAGTCTTCACGCTTTCGGAGATCACGGGCGAACTAGAACAAGTAATCCTCGACTGTGACAGAGGTCAGCTATTCCTCGATGCCACTGATGGGAAAGCACACCAGGCGCCTGAAGGATGGGGGGCGTGCAGGCTAGTTCTTCTAGGCGGGTCGGGAACAACAGTAAAGCTATTACAGCGCCGATAAAACTCGAGTTGGGACAGTAGAGCCCCGAGTTGTCCGATCAAAAATTCTCTCGGCACTCAACGCGATCTAAAAACCTTCCTCTGGTATCTCCAGCCATGCACGATCAAAACCTGAACTAGTAAACAGGTCCTGGCGCTCCTCTAACGCTTTTGCCCGAAGTTTTAATTTGATTCCTGGCGGGCCGCCCGCACTGCGTTTAAGAGGTAGCGGAACATGCATTTCTTTCAGACTCAATTTGAGCCAATCAACTTGATCTGCGCGTCGACCTTTCAAAGCTCAGAGGCACAAACCCGAACTAGCCCAGCTGGTACACAGTGAAGAGGGTGCGGAAGTAACAGCAAAATTGCTGGTACTACATGAGAGCTCTTGGAGCCCCCTGAAAGAAAACTATCGTAAATATCCCGTAAATTCAGTACTTTTGGTAGGTTATGGGGGCTACAGGATGTAACAAATGGTCGGTGTGAGAGGATTTGAACCTCCGACCCCTTCCTCCCGAAGGAAGTGCGCTACCAGGCTGCGCTACACACCGACATCGCGATTGCGAGGGAGAAAATCATACCAGAATAGACCCTCCCAGACATCGCCGAAGCACCGTCCGAAGCCTACCTCAATACACACCCGCTTGATGAGCCAGCCACTGGCTGAACACACTTAAAGCACCCACCACCACAATCAGCATGATCATCAGATAGAGCGGTCGAAAGGGTTTTCGCTCCACGGAATTCACACCGCGTTTGAGAAACGCATCGACTCGCGCCTGATCTTCGGGGCGCAACTCGCGCTGAGGACCCTCATCGACGGGCGGAGGGGTTTCTGAGCCACTGTTGGGTTCGGTGTCACTCATGACCACTGCCACCTGAAAACGAAAACGGGCGCGAATTATCGCGCCCGTGTCGAAGGATTGCACCTACCCCAAGGATCAATGCAATAAAGAAGCGGATCAGAAAGCGAACATCGCCTCGGGCATCGCCATGAGGTTGTCGGCGCCGGAAAGCAGCGCTTCTTTGTGAGAGGCGGTACGCGGCAGCAAGCGCTCGAAGTAAAACCGCGCCGTGTGCAGCTTCGCCTCGTAGAAGGCGGTATCGCCATCGCCAGCATCGATCTTTTCCTGCGCGACGATTGCCATCTTTGCCCAGAAGTACGCTAGGACCACGTAACCCGAATACATGAGGTAATCGACCGCCGCGGCGCCCGCTTCCTCGGGGTTCTCCATGGCTTTACCGCCCACTTCTAGAGACATGGTCAGCCATTCGTCCTTGTACTTGCCCAGGGGCTTGATGAACTCGGCGCTGGTCTCGCCATCGTTGGCTTTGATGAACTCGTCCATAAGCTCCGTAAAGCCCATGAGCAGTTTGCCACCGGAGCCCAGCACCTTACGACCCAGCAGGTCGAGAGCCTGTATACCGGTAGTGCCCTCATAAAGCATGGCGATACGCGCATCGCGCACGATTTGCTCCATGCCCCATTCGCGGATAAAACCGTGGCCGCCAAAGATCTGCACACCGTGATTCGCCGCTTCATAACCAGTCTCGGTCACAAAGGCTTTTCCGATGGGTGTAAGCAGAGCCATGAGATCGTCGGCCTCTTTGGCTCGCTCTTCATCACCGCGATCAACCACATCACCCAACTGGGCCAGGTAGTACAGCATGGCGCGACTGCCTTCGGCGATGGCCTTCTGGGTTAGCAGCATGCGACGCACATCCGGATGTACGATGATGGGATCGGCAGGACCATCGGGGTTCTTCGGCCCCGAAAGGCTGCGCATCGCCAAGCGTTCTTTCGCGTATTCCAGGGACCCCTGATAAGCGAGTTCGGCGTGGGCAAGGCCCTGAATGGCGGTACCTATGCGAGCGGTGTTCATAAAGGTGAACATCATGTTCAAACCGCGTCCGTGTTCTCCGATCAGATAACCCTTGGCGCCATCGAAGTTCATGACACAGGTAGAAGACGCTTTAATCCCCATCTTCTTCTCAATGGACGCGCAGTGCACAGCGTTGCGCTCACCAATGCTGCCGTCTTCGTTCACGTTGAACTTGGGCACAACAAACAGCGAAATACCCTTGGTACCTTCCGGCGCATCGGGCAGCCGGGCGATCACGATGTGCACGATGTTGTCCGACATATCGTGCTCGCCAGCAGAGATGAAAATCTTCGTGCCGGTGATGGAATAGCTGCCATCGGCCTGGGGCTCGGCCTTGGTCCGCAGCAAACCGAGGTCAGAACCGCAGTGGGACTCCGTAAGACACATGGTGCCGGTCCAAGCGCCGCTAACCAGGTTGGGCAGGTACTGGGCCTTTTGCTCGGGAGAGCCGTGCTCTTCCAGAGTCTTGATGCATCCGTGGGATAGACCAGGGTACATAAGCCAGGACCAGTTCGCGGTGCCCGCCAGCTCGTTGATCACGATGCCCAACATGTTGGGCATGTCCTGACCGCCGAACTCGGCTTCCGCGGACAGTGCGGGCCAGCCATTTTCCACGTACTGCTTATAGGCGTCGGCAAAACCTTCGGGCGTTTTCACCCCGTCTTCGGACCAGGTGCAGCCCTCTTCATCACCGCTCTGGTTCAGAGGCGCGAGAACGTTTTCCGCAAACTTTGCCCCTTCCTCGATGATGGCATTCATCAGGTCCGGGGTCGCTTCCTCGTAGCCGGGAAGGGACTGATAGAGTGCTTCCGTGTCCAGAACTTCATTCATGATGAACTGAATGTCACGTAGGGGAGCTTTGTAGGTCGGCATGTCTGTACCTCCGTATCCATTGATCGCCCCTACCACTGCCTATGAACGATCAATCTGGCAATGTGGGGCGGTTCAGGTAATGGCTCGCGGGCCATGTGTTCAGTGTTAACTTAGGCAACTATTATAGCCAAATTTGTTGACATTGCATGGTTTGACTCGGAATTCGCCGAGCCTGATTTCCACACTGCGATGGAGTGCGCAGTTGTCAGAGATTGGCCCGAGGTTCGTTACACTACAGACTTTGGACCCAGGAATCACATATTCTTTGGAGTTTGTAAGCACTTACTTTTTTGTAGATGCAAGTATCGCCAGTGCCCCTGAAGGACTCCCGATCTACCGCCAAAGCGCTAACTCAATGAGTCGTCACACATCCATCGCGTTGTAGAACCGCGGATCAGGAGACGGCTCGCGGTCCACTTCGCGAGCTTCCGGTTGAATACCCAAACGAGCGAACAAAGCCATATCGCTATTGGCCTTGGGATTGGGGGTGGTGAGAAGTTTCTCACCGTAGAAGATCGAATTGGCGCCGGCGAAAAACGCCAGGGCCTGGGTCTGTTCGTTCATGTCTTCTCGCCCCGCCGATAAGCGAACATGGGACGCGGGCATAAGGATCCGCGCCACGGCGATGGTACGAATGAACTCGAAAGGATCCAGGTCCTGTTCTTCCGCGAGGGGGGTGCCGGCGACCCGCACCAGCATGTTGATGGGCACGCTTTCCGGATGCTCGGGAAGGTTCGCCAACTGCTGCAGCAAGCCAACACGGTCATCCGCCGCCTCGCCCATGCCGATAATCCCACCGCTACAAACCTTCATACCCACATTGCGCACACGTTCCAGGGTGTTGAGCCGGTCCTCGTAGGTGCGGGTGGTGATGATGTCGCCGTAGTACTCCGGCGAGGTATCCAGATTGTGGTTGTAGTAGTCCAGACCGGCCTCGGCGAGGGTTTCCGCCTGACTGTCTGTCAGCATGCCCAGGGTCATACAGGTTTCAAGACCCAGATCTTTCACCCCCTCGATCATGGCCGTGAGCACCGGCAGATCCCGATCTTTGGGCGACCGCCAGGCCGCGCCCATGCAGAACCGGGTAGCACCGGCCTCTCTTGCGGCCCGCGCTTGCTCCACCACCTTATCGACTTCCATGAGCGCTTCCACGCTCAATCCTGTTTCGAAACGCGTGCTCTGGGGGCAATAAGCGCAGTCTTCAGGGCACGCGCCGGTTTTGATGGAAAGGAGTGTGCTGGCCTGCACTTCATTCGGGTCAAAATGCACCCTATGAACAGAATGAGCCTGAAACAGCAGATCGTTGAAGGGCAAGGCGAAAAGAGCCGCAATCTCCTCTCGGCGCCAGTCATGACGAGTGTTCGTCATACCGCCATGGGTAGCCGCACTCCCTTCACTGGACGAAGCGGCCGGATCAGACTGCGCCGCAACGGTGTGCTGGGCGGCGGTTTGAGACGATTCAACGGCCGAAGGAGTTGGAACGGGGGCATTCATGGGCGAGCTCCTCAAAGGTGCACCCATAGTAGTTCATCAACCCTAGCAGTCAACCTATGATGCTCGAGAAGGTTAACAAAACCCTCAGGGCCCTTTCAGCCGCGGCTCTAGACCGGATCGCGCCGCACTTGTGCGTGTTTTGCGACCAGCCCACAGGCGATCACACGGCCCTATGCCAATGGTGCATGGACGCCCTGGAACCGAACCTTAAAGGCTGCAGCCGCTGCGCCCTACCTTACACGCCAGGCCTCCTGTGCCCCGCATGTCAGGGCGGAACGGCAGATCCTGAGCCCGCCTTGAGTCAGATTGTGGCACCCTGGGTTTACGACGCCCATCTGTCGTACTTTGTACAGCGCTGGAAGTACAGCAAACAACGCCGGCTAGACAGTATTGGCATCAAACTGATGCTAAATGCTTCTATCTGCAGCGGAAACCACGACATCATGATGGCAACACCGCTCCATTGGCAGCGCCAGCTTGATCGAGGCTTCAATCAGAGCGTCGATCTTTGCCGAGGCCTATGTCATCAGCGGCCCGAGCTTCGCGACCTGTACGGGCTCGGCCCGCACCTGGTCCGCCGACGGGCCACGGCAAAGCAGTCGCTGGCCTCAGGCCTTGAGCGACAATACAACCTGGATCAGGCCTTTGAAGTGCGGGGCGACGTATCGGGCTTACGCGTATTGCTGGTGGACGATATCTGCACCACCGGTGCAACGGGCGCGGCCATGGCGACAGCCCTACGGGACGCCGGCGCAGATCACGTGACCCTATGGTGTATCGCCCGCACCCCACGACGCTGAGTCTCGACGTTGACCCAGGGCACGGACCCAGGACGCTGACCCAGGACGTTGAGTAGCGCCCTGCACTACAATGCCGCGATGCGTCGATTTTCAAACCTCCTGGCCGCGGTGCTCTGCTGTGGAATGCTGCTCATCGGCCCGCAAAACAGCCGCGCGGATAGCCCAGAGCCCTTAGGAATTGCCGTCGCCGCCAATTTCCGCAGCACCGCTGTGGCCCTGGCAAAGGAGTTTGAGCAGCGAACCTTGATCCCAGTGCGCATCAGCAGCGCTTCCACCGGTGTGCTGAGCACGCAGATTCGCAATGGAGCCCCCTTCGACCTTCTACTTGCTGCCGATGCGGCAAGACCAGCAGGCTTGCGCGATGATGGATACACCCGGGGCGAACCTCGCTGCTACGCGCTGGGATCTCTGGTCTTACTCGGCGCGCCGCAACTGAACGCCGCTCTCGCGGATCCAAGGCTTAGCGTTGCTATCGCCAATCCGCGGTCCGCTCCCTATGGCGCCGCCGCCCTTGCTGTGCTGACGCGCCCTGGCTTCGCTGGCCCAGAAGAGCGTCGGGTTGTATTGGGTAGTAATGTGCAGCAGGCCGCGCAGTTCTTTCACAGCGGTGCAACAGATATCGCCTTGTTGGCCACCGCTGTTGCTGGGGAACGAGGTCTGGCCATTCCCAGGGACTGGCACCCGGCTATCGAACAACATGCTGTTGTCCTCGAAGGCCACACTGATAAAGAAGGTCGCACGGGAAAAGAAGCTGCACAGGATTTTCTCGACTTCCTGGGAAGCGACGCCGCCCGCCAGGTCATCATCTCGCGGGGCTACGAACCATGCTCCTGAGCCCTGCGGAGTGGCAGGCTGTGGCCGTCACCCTGCGCCTGGCGACGGTGAGCACGGTATTTCTGATGCTGCTGGGCACGCCTCTGGCTTTATGGCTGGCGCGGCAACGGGGTTCTTTAGGAGCGCTGTGTGAAGCACTCGTTGCGCTACCCCTGATTCTGCCGCCGACGGTGCTGGGTTTTTATCTCTTGCTGGCCCTGGCACCGAATGCACCTGTCGGCGAGCTGTGGCAGTTCACCACCGGACGACAACTGGCCTTCAGCTTTCCGGCGCTGGTTATCGGCTCGGTGATTTATTCCCTGCCCTTTGTGGTGCAGCCCCTCCAGCAGGCCTTTGCCAGCGTACCCGGGTCTCTGCGCGATGCCGCCGCGGTCCTCGGTGCAACACCGCGAGACCAGTTTCTGTCTATCGTACTTCCTCTCTGTCGCCGCAGTTTTATTGTTGCCGCCGCCTTGGGATTCGCTCACACGGTGGGGGAGTTCGGCGTCATTCTCATGATCGGCGGCAACATCCCCGGCGAGACCCAGGTTTTGTCCATCGCGCTTTACGATCATGTGGAAGCCATGGACTACGGTAGTGCCAACCGCCTGGCCATCGGACTCGTGGGGTTTTCCTTGCTTCTGCTTTTCCTCCTTTACCGGGATCGCGGCTGGCGTATCGGCCGATGAGTGATCTGCAAGTAAAGCTAATGCACTCCTACGCGACGGGGTTTCGTATTAACCTCGATACTCGCTTGCCATTGCAGGGTGTGACCGCGTTGTTTGGCCCCAGCGGCAGCGGCAAGACTACGATTCTGAATACCCTTGCAGGCCTGGGTGAAACTCTGGATAGCGCGTCCGTCATTTGCGGGGATGTAATCTGGCAAAACTCGGCCCAACGCCTTCCCCCCTGGCGCCGGCCTGTCGCTTATGTGTTTCAAGAACCTCGCCTATTCCCCCATCTATCCGTCGCCGCAAATCTGGACTACGGATACAAGCACGTCCGGCAACACAAGGTTTCCGTTGAGCAGGTGGTTCAATGGCTGGGACTCGACAATCTCCTGGCCCGCAAGCCCCAGGAGCTCTCCTCCGGTCAGCAGCAACGGGTGGCTATCGGTCGCGCGCTCCTGGCCAGCCCGCAGCTTCTGCTGCTCGATGAGCCTCTGGCTAATCTGGATCGCCCCGCAGCGGCGGATATCCTGCGCCGTCTCCAGCGAGTCAGTCGCGAGACGGCGCTACCCATGATCTACGTCAGTCATCACATCGAAGAAGTCTGCGCCATCGCCGACCAACTGATCCTCCTTGAGCAGGGCGAGATCCAGGCCCAGGGACCGTTGCTTGAGCTGGCCGGCCGCCTGGACACGCGTCTGGCGGAGGATGAATCAGCCGCTGCGGTTCTTGTGGTGGACGCTCAGGAACGCGACGACAACTTTCAGCTCACGCGCTTCCAGGCCGATGGACAATCTCTCTGGGTAGGTGCCGAGGATTCGGCCCAGCCGCGCCGGCGCCTGCGTATACCGGCCCGGGACGTCAGCGTCTGCCGCGAGCGACCGACCCAAAGCAGTATCTTGAACATTCTGGAAACGGAGTTAGTCGCCATTCGCGAGTTGTCTCCAGCCCATTGCCTGCTCCAGCTCCGCCTACAGGAACAGTATCTCTTGTCGCGCATCACCTGCCGCTCGCGAGCTGAGCTAAAGCTACAGCCCGGCGATCGCCTTTACGCCCAGATCAAAAGCACCGCCCTGCTAAGCGATGGACAACAACCGTGAGCGAACACCCCTTCGACATTCTGACTCCCGATACCATCATCGACGCGGTAGAAGCGGCGGGCTATTTAAGCGATGCGCGTCTGCTGGCCCTCAACTCCTACGAGAACCGGGTCTACCAGGTGGGCCTGGAAGATGCAGAACCGGTGATCGTAAAGTTCTATCGCAAGAACCGCTGGAACGCCGAGCAAATCCAGGAAGAGCACGACTTCAGTCAGGAACTCAAAGATGCCGAGATTCCGGTAGTCGCCCCTCACCGCAACGGTGACGGTGAGACGATTCATCATTGGCAGGGCCTCATGTACGCCGTGTTCCCTCGCCGGGGTGGTCACGCGCCGGAGTTGGATAACCCGGATAATCTTCTGGTTCTCGGTCGCACCCTGGGACGCATGCACGCTCTGGGTGCCAGCCGTGCCTTCAACCACCGGCCCCACCTCGATCCCGCTCAGATCATCGAAGAAAGCCGCACCCTGCTGCCCGAACGCTTTATCCCCGGGGACCTCTGCGAGGCGTACCTCAGTCTGCTTGCCGATCTCGAGCGTGGCATCCTCGATACGCTAGACGACCTTCAAGACGACGACCTTCTACGTATTCATGGCGATTGCCATGGCGGTAATATTCTTTGGCGCGATGACACGGCACACTTTGTCGATCTGGACGACTGCCTCAGCGCACCGGCGATTCAGGATCTTTGGATGTTCCTGTCCGGCGAGCGCCACGAGCAGGAGTTACAGCTGTCGGAGCTGATCGCTGGCTACGAGGAGTTTTACGAGTTCTCGGCGCGGGAGCTGCGCTGGATAGAGAGCCTGCGCACCCTGCGCATCATCCGTTACGCGGCATGGTTGGCCCGCCGCTGGGATGACCCCGCTTTTCCACGCGCGTTTCCCTGGTTTGCCAGTCCTCGATACTGGTCCGATCATATTTTGGAACTGCGGGAGCAGTTCGCCCGACTCCAGGAGCCGACGCTGCGGCTACTTTGACGTCATAGCCTCTCTCTAGCCGCGATGCGGCGTTTGTTCAACGCTATGACTTCTCTGCAACCCCTTGCGCCAAGGCGCCTTACGGGTGTTTTACTGTCCCAGAAGAAATGCCGGGGTCAACTCCTCCGCGAGGATGGATAGACAATGGACCACAGCCAACGCCACAGACCGTTCTCGGACAAAACCATGCGATCCACCTCGTCAAAGAAGCGCAGCTGCCCCGCCGGATCGGCAAAGTAGTCCAGACGAGTGGTCATTTCCCGCTCGGGATCCAACTCACGAATGATCTTGGCGGGGTTACCCGCAACGATGACATTCGGCGGCACATCTCGGGTGACCACTGCCCTTGCCGCAACCACGCTGTTGTCACCAATGGTCACCCCTTTTAGTACCGTGGCGTGATCACCCAGCCAGACGTTGTTACCAATATGCACGGGAGTAACTGCCTCGGCGCGCTGCGTGCGGTCGTAAACCGTATGCCAGTCCGAGTCCGTGATATAGGTTCCATTGGCCATCATTACCCCGTCACCGATGGTGATCTCATCGGAGGCGCTAATCCGCGACCCGGGGCTCATGAGCACCCCGCGACCGATGCGAATCATGCCGGCCCCGGCTTCTCGGCCCCAGACACCGATCTCCACGCGATGCATGGGCTCGGCGACGGCGGTGAAGCAATCGCCAATATGGATATTCGGACCCGAGATAATGACGTAGCGCGGTTTCATGAACGTGCTGTATGCGCCCAGGGAGGCGCATTCGGGTCGCAAGAAATAGTCGACATACCAGGCGCGCCAGCGCAGATAGGCACGCTTCACCCAATACGGCCGTAGGTCGTCACGCATAATGCTAAGGATTGCCCGCTAAAACCCCGTAACCGTATCATCCCGCGTCCATCACCGCAGGTTCGCCTGCGGCAATTCTCTGCGACCGCACTGAGGCATTCATGGAAGCGGCTTCCCGTCCGGTGACAAGTAATCAACCGGGACTGCACCCTCGGCTGGCGACCACCGTCGCCCGCCATCGAC
>DIYG01000136.1 GCA_002428935.1 Halieaceae bacterium UBA6060 | reverse complement strand
AGGAAGGTATCGCGTGAAAGACGCCGCGGTGAGGCTTCTCGAAGAAACAGGCCTGCAGCCTCTTTTTGATGCGCAGGGCCGACTAGGGATTCGAGAAGCCACAACAGCGGGAGAGGATTCAGCAGTGGACTCAACAAGAGCAACGGGTTTTGGTGCCCTGATCGCCAGTATATTTTCTGTTCAAGCCGCGACGGCGCAGACGGAGCCGTCCCCGGATCGGGTCGAGGAGGTCATTGTTACGGCGCAGATCCGGGAAGAGAATTTTCAGGATGTTCCCGTCTCGGGGTCGGTATTTGGTGAAAGCGTGCTGAACGATGAGCGCTTTTTTGAGTTGGATGACATCGGCCGCTTTACCCCGGGACTCGTGGTGTCCAACTTCAACAATTCGTCGCCGAATTTCGCCGTACGCGGCGCCATGAATACCTTCTCTCAAGCGGGTGCGAGTAAACCCGTGGGCGTATTCATCGATGATGTGTTTATACCCAGAAACTCGGCCGGTGCTTTCCAGTTGTTCGACGTCCGCCAGGTCTCCGTACTGCGGGGTCCCCAGGGCACGCTGTTTGGCCGAAACGTCACCGCTGGGGCTATTCAGATCTACACGAGCGAGCCTTCTTTTGACCGTAGTGAGGTTAGGGCGAGGATTGGTTCGGGAAACTATAGCCTCGTAGAGGCGGCGGGGCTGGTCTCAGGACCCTTGAGTGACACCATGGCGGGAAAGCTGAGTGTTGGCTATCAGAAGCGAGACGGTTTTAATCGCGACCGCTTTAGTGGTCAGGAATTTGAAGACCTTGATTCCCTTACAGCCAGGGGCTCCTTGCTGTTTGCGCCATCGGACACGCTGCAGGTCAAGGTGAGCGCGGATTACGCCAGGGATCAAAACGGCGGCAAGGGCTACTCCTTTGTGTCCAGTTCCGATGGCACGGATTTAACGGGTAACGATGGCAATATCCGCACATCGGAGCTTCGGGTTCCCCAGGACTATGAGAGAGACATTGCTGGGGTTTCGGCACACGTGGACTGGTCGCTAGATAGCGGCACGGTCCAGTCCATCACCGCCTATCGGCAATCAGATTCCCAGGAGTTGTACAGTCTGGGTGCCGCGGATGTCACCCTTCCATCGGTCAGTGTGCAGTTCCTGAAGGACGATCAGGATGAGCCGACGTCGTTCTCTCAAGAGTTTCGCTTTGTGAGCGCGGTCAGCGAGCATTTCGATTATGTCGTCGGCGCCTACTATTACCGCGAAGAAACCGATCGATTCCTCGGTGACGTGTTGCTGGGTATCAATGGAAATGCTCGATTCATAGATCGTCAATTCGATGTCGTGGCGGACACGACCAGCTACGCCCTGTACGGAGACTTAAGCTATCGCCTGGGCGATGATTTTGAGGTCAGTTTTGGCGGTCGATACACCTACGAAGAAAAGGACGTCCGCGTCGACTTCATTGACAACAACAATAACGATAACAACTTCATAACCTCGCCATCGGATGACTTCAGTGAATTTACGTCGAGGCTTACCGCCTCCTGGTTTGTAAACGATGGATTGACGGTGTTTGTCAGTCGCACGGAGGGGTTCACGGCAGGTGGCTTCAACACGGAAACCAATAACGTTGATGCCATTGAACTTGGCTTTGAGCCTGAGACGATCACGGCCTACGAGCTTGGGATGAAATCTCAGTGGCTGGATGATCGGGTGACCTTCAACGCGACTCTATTCCATCAGGAATATGAAGACAAGCAGGAGGGATTTCTTCTACCGGGTAGTTTTTTCAGTATCTTCAACGCCTCCGAGGCCACCATGGAAGGTATCGAGTTGGAGCTTTCCTGGGCGGTGACCGACGAGCTTCTTGTGCGCAGTAACTACTCCTATCTCGATGCCACCTACGACGAATTTCAAATACCGGGGGGCGCGGATTTTAGTGGCAACCAGTTACAGCAGGCTCCGGAAAACAGCTTCTCCCTGCTGTTTGACTATGTGAAGCCCATTGGCGCAAACACGCTCACCGCTGGCCTGAGCTACACTTTTCAGGACGACTATTTCACCGGGGCGAGCAATGTGCCTGAGTTTCATATCGACAGTTATTCATTACTCAACGGACGCATTGGCTGGGAGTGGGATGATGGCCGCTGGGCCTTGCAGGCCTGGGGCAAGAACCTGGCCGACGAGGACTTTGTGCGAATTCGGGGCACGTCGGGAGCCATTGCCGAGTACTTTGGGCCACCGCGGACCTACGGCATTACTCTGACCTATCAAAACCTGTGATCTCTCGCCGACAACTACTTAAGGCCAGCCCGGCAATCCTTGCGGCGGGACACGCCTGGCCTCGCGTAGGCGCGAATACGCAATCCCTGGCTGCGTCTTCAGGATGCTTCGCTCTGGGCGTAGCATCCGGGGATCCCCGAGATCACAGCGTGGTGCTTTGGACTCGTCTCTGCGGTGACTCCGTCGAGCGCTCTCTGGGGCAAACCCAGGACGTGCTGTGGCAAGTCTCTCGAGACCCGATGTTCGAGCACCTAGAAAACCAGGGGAGGGTGGCGGCGCGAGCGGAACTAGCTTACTGCGTGCATGTTTTTCTGGACGGGCTGCTTCCCGATACGGAGTACTTCTACCGCTTTAAGTTTCAAGGAGAAGTGAGCTCCGCCGGGCGCACACGGACCTTACCGTCCCCGGGTAGTCGTAGCGATGGTCTGCGGATGGCGCTTACTTCTTGTCAGGAGTATTCGGTAGGCTACTTCAACGCCTATGTCGATCTCGTGGCCCAGAAACCCGACTTGGTGTTTCAGACGGGAGACTACATCTACGAAACAGCACCAGGCGCGGTGCGGCCCAGCCCCTTTCCATGGGATGAGGCTTTCACCCTGGATCAATATCGGGCTTTGTACGCCTTGTATCGGAGTGATCAAGCGCTCCAACAGGCTCATGCCGTCGCGCCCTGGGTCATCATCTGGGACGACCACGAAGTAGTGAATGATTGGGGGGCCGCTCACTATCTGCCCTCGCCGTACAACACGGGGCCGCCGGAACACGGCCATTTATCGAGAGTGGAAGTGGGCCGCCGGGCCTATCTAGAACATATGCCCCTGAGGGCCTCGGCCGCGTTGTACGACGGGCGAGAAAGACCGCTGTACGATCAGGTAGTAATCGGAGACCTGCTGGAGTTGAACCTGCTGGATGTTCGCTCTTATCGAGATCTGCCCGTGTGCAATGGTGATGGCTCCCTAAGTTTTACACCCTGCGAGGGAATCGATGATCCGCGGCGTAGCCTGTTGGGAGGTGAGCAGGAAGCCTGGTTCTTTGAACATTTCGGTACTCATGGCTGTGTCTGGTCGGCTATTGGCCAAACCACGGTCTTTGCCCCCTTTAACCGAGGAACACAGGATCAAGCCGACTTCGAGACCGATAGTTGGGATAACTACCCCGCGAATCGGCAGCGAATTTTGAAGCACATCTCGAATCGTAAGATACCTAACGTGATCTCTCTCGCCGGGAACATCCATGCCTATTATTTGGGCACCATGGGAGCTACAGACCCTCTTCAAGGAGAGTCTGTGCTCATCAGCGAGATCGTCACTACATCGATTTCCGCGGGAGGCGGTGGAGAGGAGCGTTATCGTACGGCTCAGGACAATCGAGCCCTAAACCCGGACATGAAGTTTTTCGACAACCGTTACCGAGGTTACACCCTGGTGGATGTCGGTAGAGAGCGAATCGATGTCGACTTGCGAGTCGTCGACGATGTCACTGCGAAGAGGACCGCTTGCAATTCCCTGGCTAGCTTTTCCATTGCCGCGGATGACGGCGAAATCCTCAAAGCAGACAAGGCCTAAGCATTGACCTGTTAGACTCCTCCGGCGGACAAACGGAGCGTGGCTATGACATTCCTTGGAGTTTTTCGAAACCTTGTTATCGGCGTTGTTTTGGCAAGCCCCGTCTATGCCGACCCCCTGCCTTCCTGGAACAACCGTGAAGCGAAAGCTTCAATCATAAGCTTTGTAGAGCGCGTTACGGACCCTTCGTCGGAGGACTACGTCCCTCCCAAGGCGCGTATCGCGGCCTTCGATAACGATGGGACCTTGTGGGCAGAGCAGCCCATGTACTTTCAGTTGATCTACGCCCTGGATCGCCTGAAGGAAAAGGCGGAGGCTGATCCCGAAATGCTTACCAGCCCGGCCTTACGAGCGGGGGCCCAGGGTGACACGCGCGGTGTTTTGGCATCGGGTGAAGAAGGTCTTCTCGAGATTTTTGCGGTCAGTCATGCTGGAGTGACGGTGGATGAGTTTCAGCGTGATGTGATGGCCTGGCTTGCCAGCGCACGCCATCCTCAAACTGGTTTGCCCTATGACGAGATGCTCTACCAACCTATGTTGGAACTGCTGCGATACCTTCGTGATGAAGGCTTTGCGACCTGGATTGTCTCCGGAGGGGGTATTCACTTTATTCGCGCTTTTGCCGCTGATGCGTACCAGATTCCGCCCCATCAGGTGGTGGGCTCCAGGGCATCGGTGAGCTACCGCGAAGACACGCAGCAGTTGATCAAAGAACCGGGTATCGAGTTTATCGATGACAAAGCCGGCAAGCCCGTGGCGATCGATTTACATATCGGCGCCAAGCCTATTTTCATCGCGGGCAACTCCGATGGGGATTTTCAGATGTTGGACTACGGAGATTCGGGTAACGGACCGTTTTTCGGGTTGATCGTGCATCACACCGATGGCGAGCGGGAGTTTGCTTATGATCGAGAAGGCCCCGTGGGTACTCTTCGTCGAGGTTTGGACGAGGGACCACAGCGGGGGTGGGTCATCGTTGATATGGCTGAGGATTGGCGCCGTATTTGGCCTGCTTCAAAACCATAGGCGAAGACCCGCGACTATAGAGAGTTCCCGCGGATCACCACCGCCTTCCTCAACAAGATCCGCCGTATCTCCAAAGGCTCCTCCCCAACTCAGGCCCAGGTAGGGGGCAAACTCCCTTCGAAACTCGTAGCGCAGACGAATTTCCGCTACGGAGTCGAAGAAACCTCGACCAATACCCAGCTCCCTATCGGCCGAGGTAGCCAGGTTCAGTTCCAGTCGCGGTTGTAGAATAAGGCGTTGGCTGAGGCGCAAATCGTATTCAGCTTCAACACGTGCTGAGAGCTTCCCCTCCTCGCTGAGAAACATAGCTGTGTCCATTTCGAACCAGTATGGGGCCATGCCCTGTGCACCAAGGACCAGATGCGTTCGGTTGGGAGAGGGCTCAAGGTCATGGCGAAGGCCTGCCTGTAAATCCCAGAAGGGACTGATGGCACGGCTGTAGAGGAGTTGAACTTCAGCTTCTTCCGTTCCCTCTTCCTCCAGGTGCTCGCCCTCGGCTTTAAACCATAGCTTGTGTAAATCCGTCCCTACCCAGCCCTGGGCCTCCCAAACGAAGGAGTCTTTGTCATCGCTATGGCTATACTCCATTCGTTCGGCTATGACCAAGCTGTTGATCTGATTCCCATGGCTTTCTTTGAGGGCTGCGCGAGCTGCGGCCATGGCCTGCGGATCGTAGTAGGCATCGGCGGCGTTCTGGCCTGCCGCCGGGCTCCCTGCGAAGGCCAGAGACAAAAACACCGTTGTACGTAACGCGCTCAAACCGGCGACTCCTGGTCCACCACGGAGACTACCCGCATCATTCCGGCATGCATGTGATAGAGCAGGTGGCAGTGAAAGGCCCAGTCGCCGACAGCATCAGCAGTGATATCGACGGAAAGCTTTTCCCCGGGTTTTACCACGATGGTGTGTTTGCGCGGCTTGTAGTCGCTCTCTTCCGTAACAACTTCAAAGAACATGCCGTGAAGGTGGATTGGGTGAGGCATCATCGTGTCGTTGACCAGGGTTAAGCGCACCCGCTCATCGCGATACAGCGTTATCGACTCGTCTACTTCAGAGAACTTGAGTCCGTCGAAGGACCACATATAGCGTTCCATATTGCTGGTCAGATGCAGTTCCAACTCTCGATCTGGGGGGCGCAAATCCGGGTTTTGCTCTCGCGCCTTAAGATCCGTGTAGACCAAAACCCGATGGTCAGCGTCGGCCAGTCCCAGAGGCCGCTCGCCAAGACGATTCACCGGATTCATCGCCAGACCGACTACCCCAGGGCCTCGCTTGTGCGGGTGTTGCTGGGTTTCCGTTGTGGGTGTCGAACCGTGGTTCATGGACGCGTGATCCATGGCCTTGTGATCCATGGCGCCGTGATCCATCGATCCATGGTCCATGTTCTCGTGCTTCATCGCCGGGTGGTCGCCGCGGCTCTCGCTATGGGCGCCGTGGGATTCGTGGTCCATGGCCATGTCTTTCATGGTGAGCGTCGGACGGGAGCGCAACGTGGGAACCTCTGCGCTTGCTCCTAACTGGGGTGTAAGCGTACCCCGGGCGTAGCCGGAACGATCATTACTCTCGGCAAATAAGGTGTAGGCCTGATTTTGAGGCTCAACGATTACATCGAAGGTTTCGGCAACGCCGATCTGAAACTCGTCGGTCTCCACCGGCTTCACCGCTAACCCATCCGCATGAACCACTGTCATCGGCAACTCTGGAATACGTACGTTGAAGATGCTCATGGCCGACGCGTTGATGAAACGCAGGCGGACGCGCTCCCCAGGCGTAAACAAGCCGGTCCAGTTATCTTCGGGCCCATGTCCATTCAAAAGATAGGTATAGGTCGCTCCTGTTACGTCGGCGATGTCCGCGGCATTCATCCGCATGGCGCCCCACATCATCCGTTCGTCAACGGTTGCTCTAAGCCCCTGGGCCTTACTGTCACGAAAAAACTCACTGACCGTTCGCTGCTGAAAGTTGTAGTTGTCACTCATCTTCTTCAGCTTGGCGAAGACCCGGTGAGGGTCTTCAAAGGTCCAATCGGAAAGCAAAATCACGTACTCGCGTTCCGCCGCGTCTGGGTCCGTGTCCCGTGTTTCTATGATGATGGGACCGTAGTGTCCGCTTTGTTCCTGCAGGCCTGAGTGGCTGTGATACCAGTAGGTGCCGGCCTGCTGAAGGGGGAATTCGTAGACGAAGGTTTCGCCAGGAGCTATGCCGGGGAAGGTGACACCGGGAACCCCGTCCATTTGGAAGGGCAACAGGATGCCATGCCAATGTATCGAAGTATCAACCGGAAGCTTGTTGGTGACCCTTAAGGTGACCGTATCGCCTTCACGCCAGCGCAGAAGTGGGGCAGGAAGTTGATCGTTGACCAGAATGCCTGCACCAGATCGCCCGTCTATGGTTAAGGGTGCGCGGTTGACCGTAAGGTCAAAAACGCTACTAGACAAAGATCGCAATCCTCGCAAGTCCGTGGAGACTCCGCTTCGCGCCCAGGGAGGAAGGGCGAGTCCCAATCCGGCGGCGGTGGTGAACGCCCCGTGGCGCAAAAACTGTCTGCGATTCATTTGGTGCTGCTTTGGCACGTCCTTGGCTCTACAATGGATACCCCCAGGGAGTATACGCCAAGGTTCTTGAATGGATCATCAACGAGACACCACGCTTAAGCGGTTGGCCCGTGTAGAAGGGCAGGTGCGAGGCATCGTAAAGATGATCGAAGAAGATCGTTACTGTATCGATGTGTTGCAACAGCTAAGAGCCGTACAGGCAGCGTTGGCTCGCGTCGAAGACGCAGTGCTAAAGGATCATGCCGCCACCTGCGTCGAACGGGCTATTGAATCTGGCGACCCCGACGAGCAGCGGACCAAGTTTGCCGAGCTGGTAGATCTAATTGCCCGAGTGAAAAGATAATGCCGATGGCTGCTTGGGGCTTGGTCTTCCCATTGTGCTCTTGACCTTCGGTCCATCGAGCTTGCCCCGAGGGTTTGCGTCGGATTGCTAGCCCTTGAGCCTGTGATACCGGCCATTCAGCTTACTCCGGAAGATCCTCCAGGTTGGTAAACGCGTACTCATATTCAAAGCTCATGGGCACGATCTGGTTGTAGTCATCAACTGCCGCATCGTCCAGGCATGCCTCGATGATCTTCTTCCCCGTGGGGTGTAGATCGGCCTCCAGGTACTTGGGAAGCTCAGCGCGGAAGAAATCTCTCAGCAGAGCCGCACCGGCGTCGTACCCCTCTTCACCGACTTCCATCTGATTGTAGACCTGCAGGAACCGGGACGGGATTTTGGACGCTTCAATGGTCATGGTGGTGAGTTCATAGCCCAGCAGGGGGCAGCGCGCGGGCTGATACTGATTGGCACCCAGACGCGCGGCACCGCGCAGAGTCAGGTACTCCCGCATGAGAAGCTGAGGTTTGAAACCCACCTTCCAGGCACCAATGTGCTGATTGGGTACCAGGGTAAAGGTCGTCCTTGGCGTCTCGGTGATTTGCCGTAGGAGCATGTTGGCCTGAGGTACACGACGCCCCGTGGCGAAGGGCCAGTAAGAACCGACGCCCTCGCTGCCCATACCCCCGGTGCTGACGATGCTGGGGTTGTTGTGGCCGCGGGGTGCAACAAGCCGCCAAAGCCAGGCCAGCGCGGGCGGGAGTACATGGAAAAGCCCAACGATGCCGTAGGAGGGATTCTCCCTGGTACAAACGGGAGTCCGTAAACCAAAGCTGCGTATGTCTATGCCGATGGCGCCGTCAATCACATTCTTGATGTTGCTGCGAGGCAGGATGACCCGAGGATTGGGGCAGCGTACGCCGGGCTCATCTTCAATGTGGTCCCAGATCAGAGCTGTGCTATCGGGCCTGGTGGCGATGTTTAGAAACAACAGTTTGCTTGACGGTTGGATGGTGGCCTTTTCCAGGGCGGGGTCATCACCGTATTCCTTCACGCCATCGACACGCATAAACCAGGCGTTTTCCGCGTCGATGATTCCCAGTTTGCCATCGGCGTGCTGGAGGGAAGGGTGGCAGAAGGCCATGTCGTCCGCTGCGGAGCGAAAGCTGCAGAATCGGGGGATGACGATATGGCGAGATTCTCCCGTCACTTCGTTTGTTCCCAGGAGAATCCGACCGTCGGGTTCCCGAAGGATATGCTGGTGCATCTCGCTCTTTCCCCCGCCACTGGCACCCTCGTGCATGAAGTTGGTGACGTTGTCGTAGGGGCTGATGCACTGCACAGCGGAGCAGTGGGCGGTAATCCAGTGCTCCTTTTCTCCTTGATTCAGGAGTACACCGTAAAGCCCTTTCTTGGCACTGGGGCCGGGATACAGGTTGTAGGAGTACAACTCGTGAACCTCGTCGGTGCGGTTGTGAACCACAACTTGTTTGCCAGCAAAGTGCGTGTGGCGGAAGGTGGGTGCAACAAAAATCACCGAGCGAAGCTGAGCGCTATCCTGAAGAGCCTCCACGGCTATGATTTGCTGCAACATGGACAGGCCCATGCCGAAGAAGGCCGCGTTGGCTGGAGCGATAGCGATACCCAAGGAGCCGATGTCTTTGCGCCCGGCGCGATAGAAAAACACGGCCAGGTCCTGATCGCTTAGCCAATCAAAGGTTTCCTTTTGGAGGACGGCAAATTCGTAGTGATATTTGTCGGCAAACCGTTCCTTATCGCTGGGCTTGTCATCGGCGATGGCCATCGTGCCTGGGTCTCGACGACGCATGTACGGCTCTGTGTAGTTGGCCGAGATACCGTTGCGAACCCGTTCTACAACCGCCTCGACCACCTCGCCCTTTCCAGGCACGGTGTATTTCACTTCAAAGGTAGCTTCGCCTTGGGTCGCTGCCAGGGCCAGGCTGTCCGTGTCGTCGAACACCGTGTAGCTTTTACAAGCCCCTAACAACTCAGCAACGTTTCCGGGCAAACGTATGTTTTTCGCCGACAGTTCAGCATTCAGGTCGCGCATGGTGCAGCCCTCAGGGTTAACTCACATTAATGCGGCCTTCTTGGAGGAGAAGTGATTACTTGCGGAAGGCTTCGGTCGAACTCTGAAAAGCATAGAGCGGAGATGCATAGGCAACCTTGATTTGCCTCAAGTCTCCGATCGTTGGGTGCGACCCGGGAATGGGCCGCGCCCCGCTGATTTATAGCTTACTCGGTCGTGCGCGGTCGGCGGAACTCCACATCCAGCTCGGCGGCGAGCCAGGCCGTCGCCGCGTAGGCGGCCACGTTCTGCGCAAGTTTCTGCGGGTCGATCTTATCGAGGGTGTCGTCCGGCGTGTGGTGCAGATCGAAGTAGTCCCGGCCGTTTTGATTCAGGCGCACTGTTGGAACGCCCAGCAGGGCTAAGGGAGTAATGTCGGGACCACCACCGGCCACATTGCTGCCGCCTCGAACGATATTCAAGGGCGATAAGAGCCGGGCGATGGCATCGATCACCGGATTGGCGTCGGGGTTCACATTGGAAACTAACTGCCAAATGGTGTCGGCGCCGAAATCTGACTCGGTAGCGAGCACGTGCTTGGACACATCGTCTCCATGGCGATGGGCGTAAGCTCGGGCACCCAGAAGGCCGACCTCCTCGGCGCCAAACATTACTACTCTAATGGTGCGTCGAGGGCGCTGAGGTAGTTGGGCGATCAATGCCGCCGCCGCGGTGGTAATGGCGACCCCTGCGCCATCATCAACGGCGCCGGTGCCGAGATCCCAGCTATCCAGATGTCCGCCGATGAGGACAATCTCGTCGGGCTTTTCTCGACCCACGAGATCGAGAATCACGTTGCCGCTGTTCACCGGTCCCTGAAAGCCAGCTTCGGATTGTAGCTTCAGGCGTAGGAGTTCGCCCTTGTCATGTAATCGGCGCAACTGGTCAGCGTCGGGATTGGAGATGGCCATAACGGGAATGCGGGCCCAGGTCTTGGCGTCGTCATCGCCGCTGACTTTGGCACTCATCATTCCCGTGTGGGGAAAACGGTGGGAGCTTGAGCCCACGGAGCGCACCACCAGAGCTCGCGCACCGGCGCGCTCCGCGTGTTGCCAACCTACCCGTCTGCGTTGATTCGATGGTCCATACCCGGCTCCGGTTTGACTCTTCACCATGGGGTCTCCATCGACAAAGGCGATTTTCCCCGCCAGGCTCTCATCGACAGCCTTGCTCAGTTCGTACACGGAGCGGAAATAGACGACTTCCGCTTCGAAGCTCCCCTGGCTATTGCCAGAACCTCCCAGGGCTGTGGCATACAGTTCCAGTTCGTAGGGGCTGCTCATGACCAGACGGGATTTGCCCCTTTCCCAATAGGGAATGGAGAAGTCCTCGATAGTCACGCGATCAAAGCCTAGTTCCTCTCCCAGGCGCGCCCCCCAGCCTCTTGCCCGGGCTTCGGCGTCGGAACCGGCCAGGCGAGGGCCGATATCGGTGGTGAGAGAGGAGACGATCTCCCAGGCGAGGTTACTGCGTAGACCCTGGTCCATGAGCTCCTGGGCTGTCGCTCGGGCTTCCTCGGGAAGGTCGTAGGTTGCAGCATTCTGGCCGAGAGAATGGCTGCCCAGGCTTATAGACAACAGGCCGGCGGCGGCCAGGGATGGGATTCGCATCATAAGTATCTCGCTTTAGAAATCTAAAGCCGCAAAGTAAGTCGCCTCGGCAAGGCTGTCCAGCGAGAGAAACGAACTGTCTTCTGCTTCTGAAGGACTTTGTTCAAACCTCGGTCGGATCGACCCATGATATGAGCGAACGGAAATCTCTCAGAATAGGCACTGCGCTGGTGTACTCAGCAGGTACAACGCCTTCGCCAACGTACAAAATGGGCGTCATACCGGCTCGCTCGGCGGCCTCGATATCGTAGCGAAAGTCGCCGATGTAGGCACAATGCTCGGGGGCAATGCGCCATTCCGCGGCCACGGTAAGCAGCGCTTCCGGGTTAGGTTTCGGAGCTGCATCTTCCCGGGCTTTCAGCGGCACGGGCGGCATTCGGAGGCGCTCCATGGTTTTGCGGGCGGCTTGGCGGCTGTTCCTCGTTACGATAGCCACGGGGACACCCCGCTGGTGGAGGTGGTGGAGCGTTTCCTCGGCGCCCGGCATCCAGCTAGCTTTTTGTGCACCCTCGGCCTCGTGACGGTGAATAACATCCATGGCCTGGCGCCGGGCGTCCTGGCAGTCGAGTCCGTCTACATATTCCAGCAGACCCAGGGCTGCCGGTGCGTCGAGCTCCCGTCGCATGGCAGCGAAGTCCAGGTGTGAGTCAACCAGCGTGCCATCGAGATCGAAGATCAGGGCTTTGAGCCTGGGATTTATAGTGGCCATGAGAGCGCCGTTAATAGAGAGTCCTTTGATTGTACGGCAGCGCTTGGGTCTTGCCGGGAGCCAAGCAGAGTGAACCTGTGCAAAAAGGTCTCGTTTCGCACAATCCTCTACGTTTGTCCGGTGATCCCCAGACCATAGTAGATGGCTAACAGCGTTAAGCCGCTTAATACCCAGACCATATAATCCCGTCTCGCTATCAATAGCTGGGTAGTGAGGAGCGCGCCCGCCGGAGCCACGAACAGGTAGGTGAAGAGCAGGGTTTGGAGAAACTCGGCGAGAAGAAACCCGACCCCAGACCAGAGCCCACCCGCCTGGAGAAGGTCAGCCAGATCACCCGCAGCGAACACACAAGCCATGGCGACACCCAGCTGCAGATACAGGCGGACTTCCGCGCGCGCTTTCGGTCGCCAGGGAGCGAAGAACACGCCCAGAATAGGTCTGGTTGCCAACGCCCAGACACTTCCTGGATCAACTGTGTGGTAGTACAAGCGAAGGCGGTGAACCCAGCGTACAAGTGCGTTAAGCACGGGTATCCGACGCAAACCCGCCCAGCGCGCCGCTATCAGGGAAATGCAAACAAAAAGAACCAACACGTAGACAGGTTCGTACACCTGCGCCGCGCGACCGACGGCTCCTAAAGAGAACCCGATAATGCACAGCAACAGCGCGCTGCTCAAAATCCTTCCGCGCCCGGATCGACGAGTTACCCAAGTCGGTGCCTGATGCAGATCCAATTGGTCCTTGGGGGGAAGGAAGCTTAGGGCCTGCGGTGGTAACTGTTGTTCCTGGCGGCGGTGTTCTTCCGCGTTGTAGACGCCAACCATTTCTCGGATATGAAACAGATCCCATAGCCACCACAGCAATCCGCCTCCCACGCTCAAGAGCATCAGCAAACCCGTAAAGGACTTACCGCAGTAGAAGCGGTGTGCGCCGAAGATACCGAGAGACACGGCAAGCATCGTCGCAAGCCACTGTTGCCGCGGCCGGTATCGATACAGATCGGCGACGATTTCTAGGGAGTAGTCGGGATCGCTAACTTGGAGCATGAACGCAGGTGCAGAGGGAGATGTCTGGTGGGCTTAGGTCAGCTCATCCGCGTTCGCATCCTCATCGCCGCTATCGGCTTTCACGGACGACTCGGCTTCCTTTAGCAGCCCCTGCAGGTGTTGCTGCTTTCGTTTGGCTTTTTCGATCGCTTGACCATGGTCGCCCTCTTCTTTTGCTAATGCATCCAACTCGCTTTCGACGGTCTTGATAGCCCGGCGAAGTTTTTCGATGGATGCGGCATCGTCGGCTTTATCAAAGGCTAGGGCTTCTACGTCGGTGCGCGTTTTGTCTTCCCTCGCGGTGCTAGGTCGCGCGATAACCTTCCGGTCACTGCCCAAGGAGCGAGTGTTCATGTAGTTGGGGGACACGATTTCGATGCCAGCGCCGTGGAGGGCATCCAACATGGCTTCGAGCAGTCGCGAGCGAGCAGAGATTAGACTGTGGATATCCTCCAGCAAACCGGCGACGCGATAGGTGACAGCAAAGTCGCCCAGCTCTCGTACATGAACGAAGCAGTCTGTGAGGCCTGATGCTTCCGCTGCGGCACGGAGAATTTTCCGGGCAGTCCCATGGGCAACGTCGTAGCCCAAAGACACCTCGCCGGTGATGATTGAACCGGATGCGCGCACTACTTTGAGGGGGTTGCTGACCATATAGCTATTGGGGACCGTAACCAGATCTCGAAACTCGGTCTGTATCTCCGTATGCAGCAGGTCCATTTCCGTGATTCGACCGGTCAGGGATTCCACGGTGATGAAATCCCCAGGTTTCGCTTTGCGGATGGCCTTGAGCATGATGCCCGCCATGATGTTGCCGATGAAGGTCGTTGAGGCGAGAGCGATGGCGGCACTCAAGAGTATTCCGATGAGGCTCAGGAATTGCCCCCGGAGGGTTTCGCTGATGGGTAGCGCTGCAACCAGCACCAGCACGCCCGCCAGAGACAGGCAGAGCATGATGAGCTGAAACTTGAATTGGGCCTCGGGTTGATCGCTCCACCGCTTCTTCAGGTACACATTGAAAGCAGCTAACAGCGCCAGAACGAAGCCTGCCAGAACAAGGAAGGGGGCGAGAGTTTTCGCCAGGTTGATGATCGTATCCAATTCGCTAGGGCCCCGTTGTTCTCGGGCCTAGCCTAGCAGGCCAATGGGAATGCCGCCTAGCTGGAAAAGTACTGCACGCCGTTCACCAAAATCGGTTTTGATAACTGGTCCGATTGCTCAGCGTGATGGAATGCCTTGCTGACCGCATCAAAGCCTTCCACGATGCGGCCAAAGGCGGCAAAACCCTGGCCATCGGCGTGGCGATTGCCGCCAAAGTCCAGTTCGGGTTCGTCTTGTAAACAGACGAAGAAGCTGTGGTACAGCTCGCCGGGTCGGTAGCGGGCGGCGGATACTACCCAACGCCGATGATGAAGCTGGGTGACACCACTGTGTTCGTGGCGTATCACATCGCGCTGCTCCGACAGTCCGCGGCGCGTGCCAAGTTGGACTACGTCGATGGGGCAGGCGTCCGCATCTTTGGGCTGTTGGCGAGAAACTATGCGAAAAATACGGCCGTCGTCAAAAACTCCGCTCTGGGCGGCGGCCACAAAATACGCGCAGGTGTCGGCAGCGGCGGTCTCAAGAAGGATACGGAAGGAACCCAATTCCGTGCAGACTCCAAGGGTCTCCATCGCGCTTTACTCGAACTCCAACGCGCATAGGCGCCCCATTAGATTTCCCTGGGGAGCGAGGCGGGTCATTAGCTTTCCTCGTCTCCGCCGGGAAGGAGCTTGGGTGTGCCAACCCAGATTATTGTGGCGTTGCTTTTGCCATGGTTGACCATGTCGTGATCGATCTGTGAATTGATGTGGACACAGTCGCCAGCGGATACGGTAAAACGTTTATCGCCAACGTGCTGTTCAAGATTGCCCTTGAGCACAAAGAAAATGTCCTCTCCCTCTTCCCGATGCACAGCGGGCAGCTCCACACCCGGTGGGATATCCATAAGCAGCGCGCTGAGTCGTTGGTTGGGAATGCTGGCGTTGAGTACCCGGTAGGTGATGGGCGAGTCGATGTTCAGATACTGGGGGTCGTCGGCTCGGCTGACCAGGGTGGCTGGCGCGGGCGGAGAAATGAAATACGCAATATCGGTGTCCAGCGCGCGAGCGATGTTGATCAGCGACACCACCGACGGTGTTGCTTTACCGCGCTCTGCCTGGGAGATAAAGCTCGCCGAAAGCTCAGCCTTCTCCGAAAGCTCCTGCAACGTCATCTTCTTTTCGAGACGCTTGGCCTTCAACAGGGCGCCAACGGAGCGTTCCACAGCAGGTTTTGATTTCTTAGTAACGGCGTCGGTCCTCGCGTTTTCTTCGCCCTAGTGTAGCGGCAAAAATCGAAAAGGTTAATTTTTTTGACAAACTTAAAATTTTAAATCATGGTTAACCCGTGCATCGCTCAAATCGGTGCGGGGAGACCGGGGTTAATTTGTGCCGCGGGCGAGAGCAGTCAGACAAGAAATCAGAATGAGGCAAGCCTATGAAAGCTTTTCCCAGATGTCGTCTTGCAGATGCGGTGATGTCCGCGCTGCTGGCTAGTGCGTTTACAGCACCGGCTCTGGCGCAATCGTCATCGGAGTCCGGCAGCGAGGCGCTGGTCTTGGAAGAAGTGACCGTGACCGCCCGGCGGCGCGAGGAAAGCCTTGTCGAGGCGCCTTACGCGGTTACGGCGTTCACCGCCAAGACCCTCCAGGACGCAAACGTGCAGCGTATGGCGGACTTCATTGGTCTCACACCTAACGTGACCCTCGCCACATCGCAGGGTATCGGCACCGCTTTTCTGAGCATTCGCGGCTTGACCCAGGTGCGAAACGGCGAGTCCCCCGTGGCTACGGTGGTTGATGGCGTTCTTCAGTTCAGCGGCATCCAGTTCCGTCAGGAGTTGTTTGATACCGAGAGCGTGGAAGTTGTGAAAGGCCCTCAGGGCGCGATCTACGGTCGAAACGCTACCGGCGGCGCCATCATTATTAACACCAAGCGTCCTACGAACGAGGCGGAAGGCTATGTCACGGCGGGCATTGGCGACGGCGATGAATATCTACTGGAAGGCTCCTACGGTGGTGCCCTGATCGAAAATAAGCTGTTCGGTCAGGTGTCGGCCCGGCAGATCGATCGCGATGGGTATCTGGATAACATCACCCGTAACGAAGAGGCGGATCGCTTTGAAGACACGGTGTTTCGCGGTCGCCTGATCTATGAGCCCACGGACACCCTAAGCCTGGACTTTCGGGCGAGCATGGCCCGTCATAAAGGTCGCGGTATTGGCTTTCAGTACCAGGCCGTAGATCTGGCCGACGACAACATCACGGCTATCGGTTTCGGCACGGACACGGGTCCCATCGATGCCAACAACGTGCTCCCGGTGCGCGATAACAACCTGGATTACGGCGAGCGCGACATGGACGACTTCGCCCTAAAGGTCGATTGGGAAACGGAGCTGGGCACCCTGGTGTCCACAACGAGCTATACGGACATCGAGGAGTGGTCGGACTCGGACCAGTTTCCCTACACGGCGGCCCAGAGCGCCCCGGAGTTGTTTGGTTTCGATGGCACCCAGACGGGTTTCTTCGACATAGAAGCCTGGAGCCAGGAGCTGCGCTTCCGTTCTCCCGATGACCAGCCCATACGTTGGGAGGTCGGCGCCTACTACCTGGAATGGGACCGTTTTGTATCCCTGTCCACGGGGGTAGATACGGGAAATGGCATTATCCGCATCGAGCGCGAGCCGTCGACGGATCCCCGCAACCCGACGAACTCCTTTTTGGCTGATGACAACAGCAATACCGCCCAGGCGGTATTTGGCTCCGTGAGCGCCGACATCGGTCAGAACTTCGAGCTATCGCTGGCTTTGCGCTACGACGAAGAAGAGCGGGTCCAAGATGTTTCACCGCTCCAATTCCCCGCCGGGGAGCCGGGCGCCCGGAACAAAGAAACCTTCGACATGGTGCAACCGAAGGTCACTCTGCGCTACCAGCCCTCGGATCAGCACAACTACTACGCAACCTGGGGACGGGGCTTCCGCAGCGGTCAGTTCAATCAGAATGGTATTGCGGAAGTGGCCGAGTCCGTTGGCCTCGTGGGTATTACGGATGTGGTTGATCAGGAAGAGAGCGAGTCCTTCGAAATTGGCTACAAGGGCCTGTTCCTCGATGAGCGTTTGCGCCTTGTCGCCGCCGCCTTCGCCACGGAAGTTGAAGGCCAGCACTTTTTCTCCTTCATCGGCGCGGTCAGCGCGCAGATTCTCACCAACATCGACGAGGTTCAGCTCTACGGCGGTGAGATCGAGCTGAACTACATCGCGACGGAAAATCTGAGCATGTATGCCTCCGTGGGCTACACCGACAGTGAGATCGAGGAGTACGCGGTAGATCCCAGCGCTGTGGGTAATACGGCGCCGTACATTGCCCAGGAGACCTTTAACCTGGGCGGTCAGTACGAGATACCTCTGTCCTTTGCCAACATGAAACTGTTCACGCGCGTCGACTACGAGCGCCGCGGGGAACAGTATTGGGACGTGGTGAACTCCACCTCCCGGGACCCTCTCGACTTTCTGAGTGTGCGTTTGGGTCTTAGCGATCAGGCCGATAAGTGGTCCGTCATTGCCCAGGTCCAGAATGCGCTGGATGAGGAGTACAACTCCGAGTGGGTGTCTGGCGGTTTCTCCGCAGCGGCACCGGGAAGCATCTGGAACCTTCGACTGAGGTACAACTTCTAGCCATGACCAAATACCACGTTTCCGCTGACATCGGCGGCACCTTCACGGATATCGTTATTGAGCCGTCGGATGCGCCGGTGTTTGTTAACAAGGTTCCCACCACGCGAGAAAACCCGGCCCTTGGGGTGATCAATGGCATCAAGGATGTGATCCCCGATCTGGCCGACGTTGAGTATTTTGTTCATGGCACCACCGTGGGGCTCAACGCGTTTCTGGAGCGACGGGGCGAACGAGTGTTGCTAGTTGCCTCGGCTGGTGCTGGCGACAGCTATGTGATCGCCCGGGGCAACCGCGATGCCCTGTATGACCTTCGGTACAACAAACCGCAGCAGCTCGTGCCTCGGCGGGATGTGCACGAAGTGCGTGGGCGTCTGGGTTGGGATGGTCGGGAGATCGAGCCTCTGAACGAGGCGGACTTCGAACCCGTAATCAGCAAGGTTAAAGCCGAAGGTATCAACGCGGTGGCGGTCTGTTTACTGCACAGCTATGCCTACCCGGACCACGAGTTGAAGGCCCGTGAAATTCTCCGCGCGGCGTTACCCGGGGTTTCTATTTCCCTTTCTCACGAAGTGGCCCGGGAATGGCGGGAGTACGAGCGTTCTTCCTCTGCGGTGATGAACGCTTACGTTGCGCCGGTGGTGGAACGCTATCTTCTCAGTCTGCAGGAGCAGCTCCATGAACGGGGTATGGGTGCCGGTGTGCACATCATGCAATCCAGCGGCGGTGTGACGACGGCCGACACGGCACGGGAGAAACCCGTGTTCACGCTGCTATCGGGCCCCGTTGGTGGCTCCATTGCCGGTGCTGCCCTGGCGCAACGGACGAATCGCCCGAACTTGCTCTGCGTAGACATGGGGGGCACGTCCTTCGATCTGAGTCTGGTGGTTGACGGCGAGGCGAATACGGCTCTGGAGACAGAGCTTGAAGGGCTGCCCCTACTCATGTCCATCGTTGATATTCGCACCATCGGTACCGGCGGAGGATCCGTGGCCTGGCTCGACAGTGGCGCGGTGCGTGTGGGACCGCGCAGTGCTGGTTCTGTGCCCGGGCCGGCCTGCTACGGCAACGGAGGCACGGAGCCCACGGTCACGGACGCCAATCTGTATCTCGGTCGTCTTGGTGCCAAGTCTCTGCTCAGCGGCGAGATGTCTCTCGATGAGTCCGCTACCAATACCGCCATGGAAGGTCTTGCAGAACAGGCCGGTATGCAGCCGGTAGCCTTTGCCGAGGGTATTCTGGCTATCTCCAATGCGGCGATGGCCGATGCCATGCGCACCATTACGGTCAGTGAAGGGGTCGATCCCAGGGAGTTTACCCTGGTGGCTTTTGGTGGCGCCGGCCCCATGGCGGCCGTATTTCTCGCCGAGGAGTTGGATATCGGCGAAGTCTTGATTCCGCGCTTCCCCGGCACCTTCTCCGCCTGGGGCATGTTGCAGACGGATCTACGCCACGATCGCACGGCGAGTTTTTTCCGCTCGGCATCGGAGGTGAACAAAGCAGAGCTCGCTGATCTGTTCCGCACATTGGAAGAAGAGGGCCGTGAGGCCGTGGTCCAAGAAGGCATCGACCCGTCGGCGATTTCTTATCTTCGCAGCGCTGATATGCGCTACTCGGGTCAGGAATACACGATCAATATCTCCATGCCCGATAACCTGGATATCGAGGCCTTGAGCGCGCGCTTCCACGAAACCCACGAGCAGCGTCACGGCCATGCCAGCCCTGGGGCGCCTATCGAGTTCGTCAACCTACGGCTCGCGGCCATTGGGGCTATCAACAAGTATGGAGAACACAAAGTCGAGGTTACGGGCGACGGAAGCGATGCTTATATTGGCGAACGGGAGGCGGTGTTTCGCGGTGCAAAGCTGAAAACACCTATTCTGCGACGAGACCGTATGCCCATTGGTTTTCAAGCATCGGGTCCGGCGATCATCGAAGAGCAAAGCGCGACCACGATCATGCCCGACGGCTGGTTGTTGACCGTGGACGATGACTCCAATCTGTTACTTACGCGAGGGCAAACCGCATGACTGCTGTCGATCCGATTACCACGGAGATCATTCGCAACGCCTTCGTGGCCATAGCCAGCGATATGAACGCGACCTTGATTCGCAGCGCTTTCACGCCGGTGATCTACGAGGGTAAAGACTGCTCCGTTGCTCTCATCGATGAGCAGGGCGAAGTGCTCGGTCAATCCCTGGGTCTGCCTTTGTTCCTTGGCAATCTCGAGATCTGCATCAAGATCATGGCCGAGCGTTTCGGCTGGGATTACTTCAAGGAAGGTGACGTGTTCTACATGAACGATTCCTATATGACGGGAACGCACCTCAACGACTCAACGATCGTGATGCCCATTTTCTGGGAGGGACGGCGCGTGGGTTTCGCGGCTTCTCGGGCGCACTGGTTGGACGTCGGTGCCAAGGATCCAGGCACCCCCGTGGACTCTACGGAGATCTATCAGGAAGGAACTCGTTGGGGGCCGACGCGCTTGTACGATGGGGGTGAAGCCCGTGAGGACGTTATCGAATTGCTGCGCCTTAACAGCCGTTTTGGCGATGCCCTTATCGGCGATCTCAATGCGCAGATAGCAGCGGGGCGCACCGGAGAACAGCGACTGCAGGCACTGTTTGATCGCTTTGGTGAAGAGACCATTCGGGCCGCCCGCGATGAGATTTTCAAGCAGGCGGAAGCCAAGGAGCGCGAGGCCATCGCAGAACTGCCCGACGGCGAATACAGTGCCGAGGGCTCCATCGACGATGACGGTCTGGGTAACGGCCCCGTAGACGTGAAGCTCACGGTGCGAGTCGAGGGTAATAGCATGACCGTGGACTTGGACGGCTCAGCACCTCAGGCGGCAGGCCCGGTGAACTGCGGTGTGACCCAGACCGTTGCAGCGGCGCGGGTGGCCTACAAGTTGCTGATCTGCTCAGAGGTGCCACCCAACGGTGGTTCTTTCCGCGCTCTGGATGTGAAAGCACCCGTGGGCTCTATTTTTCACGCCCAGGAACCCGCGCCCTGCGGCTGGTATTTTACGCCCCTGGGTTTGCTTATCGATCTGATCGTGAAGGCCCTGTCGCCGATCATGCCCGAGCAGGCCGCGGGGGCGCACTACGGCGACTCCATGGTCATCACCATCGCCGGCGAAGACCCACGCCACGACAACGAGTTCTATTTGATGATTGAGCCGACCACCGGTGGCTGGGGTGCCTTCGAAGGCGGAGATGGGGCGAGCTCCATGATCAACAACGTCAACGGCAGCTTTAAGGATCTACCCATTGAGATCTTCGAGAGCAAATACCCGCTGCGCATTCTCAGCTACGGTATTCGCCAGGACTCCGGCGGCGCAGGTAAATACCGCGGTGGCAACGGAACCTACCGCGAGTATCTGGTGGAATCCGATGCGGCGCTATGGTTGTGGTTCGAGCGCTCCGTCACCCCCGCCTGGGGTTTGTTTGGCGGCGAGTCTGGCGCCGTACCCACGGTGACCATCCAGCGGCCCGGCCAAGACACCATAGAGCGCCTAAAGGTCAACGATGTGAAGCTTCCGGCGGGAAGCATCATCAAGTCCATGACTGGTGGTGGGGGTGGCTTCGGTGATCCCAAGGAGCGGGACCCGGAGCAGGTTCGCGAGGACGTGCTGGATCGCTACATCTCCGCCGCGTATGCCCAAGATGTTTATGGCGTGAGCGCCTAGGCGCTCAAACCGAGTCGCCATCATGTCTACGCCTGTGGTAGCCCGGGACGATACCCTTTCCGGGCCACACATTGCCCTCGTGATCATCGGTGGCACCATTGGCATGGCGGTGTTTCTGGTGTCGGCGCAAATCGGCGGCGCCCTGGGTCTGCAGCGGGCCACTCTCGCGTTCATCTTCGGCTGCTTGATCCTGGGCGTTATGGGTTCCATGACGTCCTACGTTGGCGCACGAACCCGCCGCACGACCTACCAACTCTGCGAGGAGGCCTTTGGCGGCCTGGGAGCAAAGCTGGTCAACTCGGTCATCGCTGTCAGCTTGATCGGTTGGTTTGCCGTCATCAGTAACACCTTGGGCTCTTTGTCGGAGTTCGTTTTCTCCCAGCTTTACGGTTGGCAGATTTCACCGTCCATCTACATCGTGTTCAGCAGCGCGGCGATCCTCGTGGTGACCCTCTCAGGTTTTAAGGGGATCGATAAGGTCGCGCTTTGGATGACGCCGGCTATGTTGTTACTCGTGGTCTACGCGGCCGTTGGTAGCGTTGACCAGGTGCCGGCCTGGGACCGTCCGCTCGCGGATGCTGCGCCCCTGAGTTTTGCCGATGCGATCTCGGCCGTGGTCGGGTCCTATATCGCCGGTGTGATTATCCAGCCTGACTACAGTCGCTATGCTCGCAATCGCACCCATGCCGTTGGCGCGGCCTTCATTGCCCTGGGAGTCATTTTTCCCATAGTGATGTTTCTGGCCGCCATTCCCGGCTCGGCCCTCAATCAGATCGATCTACGGGGCTTGTTGTTGGCCATGGGGGTAGGGCTTCCGGCCTTCGCGTTACTGTTTCTCGGTGCCTGGTCTTCAAATGTGCTCTGCCTGTACTCATCGAGTCTGTCGTTGGCCACAGTGGTTGACCGTCTGAGCTATGGCAAGGTAGTGGTTGTCATTGCGCTCCTGGGCACCTTACTCGCCATGGTCAACGCGCAGAGTTACCTCGTGAACTTCTTGGTTCTGCTGGGTATCACCATCCCTCCCATCGGAGCTATATATCTTGTGCAGGCTCTGCTGCTTGAACCTTTGGGCGTTGGGTCCGAAAGCGATGATGGTGCTGATCATTCGGTCTCAGGCACCCAGTGGCGGGCGATGGCGGCCTGGTTGGGAGCGGCTTTGTTTGGCTTTCTGGTTCAGAATGACTACCTGCGAATCACCGGGGTATCGGCCATCGACGCCATACTCGTTTCGGCCTTTTTGTTTTTGCTGCTGAATCGCGGGCGAGTTCGCCAGCGCCGAGGGGTTACGGAGTTCACGGCACCTTGACGCTCCCCCGCAGTCCTCAGGTAGGGCAAGTTGGAGCAAGCAAACGGAATTCAAATGGGGATACGGTTTTGGAATCTTTCTCAGCACACGTAGCGGCCAAGGGCAAAACTTATGCGGATGCCTTAGCCGCCGGTGGGTATGAGCACTTGCTCGTCAGCGCCGGTGGGCTGGTCTATGGCTTCCATGATGACCTGGACTATCCCTTCCGCTGTAGCGCCTACTTTGGCGAGTGGTCGCCGATCCAGGATCGTCCCGACAGCTATCTGCTGGTGTCTCCCGGAGAAAAACCGCGCCTGTTTATCTCGGCGGAGGAAGGATACTGGGACAGTCCCCCGGCGCCGGTTCCCGATTGGGTTGCGGCGGAGTTTGAGGTGGT